>DASVKT010000311.1:0-7689 GCA_036385235.1 Candidatus Limnocylindrales bacterium
GGCGTTGCCATCGCCTGCTTCGGCGGCTGGCAGGCCTGGCGCTCCCGCCAGCCGCGCTGGTGGATCGTGGCCGCGGCCGGTACGGCCCTGGCCGGCCAATCGCACCTTACCGGCCTGGCCCTCGTCTTTCCGATGTCGATCTTCTTCCTTGTCACCGTCTGGAGGACACCTGCCGACGAGAGGCGTCGGCTTGTGGCCTGGGGCCTGGGCGGCGTAGCGCTCTTCGTGCTGACCTGGATGCCCTGGATCGTGTCCGAGTTGACCCACGGCTTTGCCGAGACGCAGGCCATGATGGCCTTCAACCAGGACGATCCGCCAGGAGCGGATCCACTCACCCGGATTTTCATCAGCTCGATCAGGATCATGGCCTGGCCCGCAACCGGCTGGCCGCTCAACGGCGTGGCTTCCGGCTTCCCTGCCGCATTGACCGTTGCCGGCGGCGTGCTCGTGGGGCTTATCTGGCGGGTGGCGGGGACGCTGGAGGGCGATTCCGCTACGACCATCCGGAGGACTTCCTCTGCTCGAAGGCGGCCGATCGCCACGGCGCCGAAAGGCGAGCGGCCCCGGCAGGAAAAGGCGGGTCTGCTCTTCGTCGGCGGCTCGCTTCTGCTGCTCATCCTGATTCTCGGCCTGGGGCTTAAGGAAGTCTCCATGTTCCCCAAGAACCTGAACGAGGAGCAGTACCACTCGGTGGCGGACATCTTCGTGATCCTGGCCACCGGCCTGGTGCTGGGCGGGATCTGGCGGTCGACGCCGTTGCAGGGGAAGGACTGGTCCGGCCGCGTGCTGGCCTCGCTGCTCCTGGCCGGCCTCGTGGCGGTCGGGGTTTACAGCTGGCCACCGATTGCAGCCCCGGATGGCGGCTGGGCAGCCGCCCAGACAGCCGCGGCCCGTCTGGAGCAGGACGTGCCGAGTCGCGAATTGGCAATCGTGGCCGTCCCAAGCTTCGTCCCTGCCAACGCCTACGGCTACCCGCTCCGCCTCGACGGCATCAAATTCGACGCGCCGAGAGAGGCGGACAATATTGTGGTCGTCTGCTACACGCTCTGGGCCACGGGCAGTTGCGACGGCGAGGCTCAAGCCGCCTGGTTGGATGCGAATCTGCCGGGCGAGACTATGGTGCTGGTAGATCGCTGGGGGCCCGCGCCGGATCGTGTGCTATCCGTGTATCGGCGCACGCCTTAGGTGAGTGAGCTAGCCCTCGCGGCCTGGGCGCGCCCGCGGCGGCATCTGCCGAGCCATCGGACGGACGGCGTGGCTGGCCATAGCCGCGGACATCATCGGAGTGTCGCGGCGGTCGTCCAGCAGCCGGCGCGGCTCCATCGGACGGTCCTCGGAGCGCATACCGGCATAGCCACGGCCGAAGCGACGCATCCGCACGGCGAGGTAGTACTCCATGACCTGGCGGACCTGAGGCTCGGAGAGAACCTCATCGGCGCGCAGGGCGTACTCGACTCGAGCGGTCGGATTGGCAGTTCCGGATACAACGGCGCCCAGATACTGCGGCGCCTCGGCGTCATCGCGGATTTCGCGAAGACCCCGTGCGAGCTTGGTGGCAGTGCCGAGCGACGGCATGCGGTCGCCGCGGATCAACCTCGAGATCGTCGAGTGATCCACGCCGGACTGCTGCGCCAGTTGGCGCTGGCTCATCTTCTTTGCCTTGAGCTGAGCCCTCAGCCATTCGTTGAAGGCTCGTCCGTTCTGTCCGGTCATGCGCCCACTCGGCTCCCGGGGGTACGGTGCATTTTGCCCCGATACTAAGACTATCGGAGGGGGGAGCCAAAGCGTGAATGGGCCTTTGGTACCTCACGCGTAACGACTACCGGCCGACCCGGAGACATGACCTCAGGGCTGCGCAGGGCGAGCCTAAGCCTCCGCGGGAGCACATTCCTCGACAACCATCCCGGCTGCACGAGGTTTCGACGAGAGAACGTAGGCAATCGAGCCGATGAAGACGATCGAGAAGACGCTGATCATCCTGTCGATGAGTATCAGGGCCACCGCCTGAGGCTTGGATGCCTTGAAGACCGTGGTCAGGACACCGAGCATTCCGGCCTCCACAAGGCCGAGGCCTGCGGGAGTGAACGGAACGGCCGTGAGCAGCGAGCCGATCAGGGCGACGAACATGGCGCCGGAGATGCCCATGTCCATGCCGGTGAGGCCGAGGGCCCTGTAGACGAAGTAGAGCCGCAGCGCCTCTGTCATCCAGATCATGCAGGTCAGCAGCCCAAGGAACGGCAGACCGCGCGCTCCGACGGAGCCGAAGACGCCTTCCTCGAAGCGATCGTAGAAATCGACGACTCGATGGGGCAGCGGTAGAAATGCCATGACGCGCCGGCCGAAATTGCGCATCGCAACCAGGGCAACAATCAGGAGGACGATCACGGCGACGCCGAAGGCGAAGATGAGCTGCACGGACTGCGGCAACGTGCCGAGACTGGCGTGGAAGTGCCAGTAGCCCGCCAGGATGCCCAGCCCGGCGATCGCGATCATGTCGAGCATTCTCTCCATGAACACTGTGCCAAGCGTTTTGGTGGCCGAGACTGGACTGTTGAGCTTGAAGAGGTAGGCCCGGTACAGGTCGCCGAGCTTGGCCGGGACCACGCAATTGACCAGCCAGGACAGGAAGAGGATCTCCGTTCCGTCCTTGACCTTGACCTTGTAGCCGACCCCGCGAAGGAGCTTCGTCCACCGCCAGCCGCGGAGGGGAAAGCCGACGTAGTAGACCGCGAATGCGAGCAGGATCATGAGCAGGTTGGCGTGAGCGACCTGGTCGGGGACCTTCTGCATGTCCGACCAGTTGGCGCCGACGGCAATCGCCATCACCACGACGGGGACGACGATGGAAAGGATGGTCCGAGGCTGTCGCATCCGGCGTATGAGCGACATCTGCTCGGCAGGCGGGACTTCGACCTGGACTTCCGGATTCACTAGCGCCTCAGCCTCCTCGGCCAACGAGTCGCCGATCGGGTGGTGGTGATGTTCCTGAGGTTCGGTCACGTAGGTTCCTCTGGGCTCTGGATGGCACGGCGACGGCCGTTGCCACGCATGGATTGGATGACTTTGGCCAACGGAGTCCACGCCCGCACGTAGTACGTGGCGCGGTGTGGCTCCACTTTGACGGTCGCGAGCGCCGCAAGAAGGCCCGCGGGCGTGCTCGGGTCACCGCTGACAATGTTGTACGAGATGCCAACTTCCATGACGGTGTGGGAATCCGAGGCACAGACGCCGGGCAGCCCGTGTTCGCGGGCGAAGACGGCAGCCCGCTCGTTGGCCGTGCCGCCGACCACGCGAGCGTTGTATGCCTCGACCCAGTCAACCTGTGCTGCGATATCGACCAGATCCGCGCCGCTCTTGCGGCCGTAGCCACGGGTACGGTCGAACGGATGCGGGACACCGACCAGGCCGCCCTGCTCGCGAATGGCCGCGATCGTCTCGAGCGCCGACATCCCCGGGGCCACGAGCCTCTCCAGGAACACGGCGACCAGATCCCCATCGCTGGTATTGACTTCCTCCCCGACGATCACGGTCAGGCCGGCCGGAGCGGCGTCCCTGGCGCGCAGAGCGGCGTCGATGGTGTCGTGGTCTGTAATCGCCAGATGGCTGAGGCCACGAGAGACGGCCGCACGCATGACTGCTTCGGGGCTCGCAAGAGAATCGAAGCTGCCGCTAGTGTGGCAGTGCAGATCGATGAAGGCCGTTGAGGCATCCTCTCCGACCTCGGGCGACGGGGCGGTCATCAGACCTGAGGGCCGAGGTACTTCTTGAAGAAGTCGAAGTGCTCGAGGGCGATGCCGGTGCCGAGCGCCACGCAATGAAGCGCGTTGTCCGCGACGTGACACGGCACGCCCGTGACCTGAGTGAGCAGCTTGTCCACGTTACGCAGCAGCGAGCCGCCACCGGACATGACCATGCCCTTGTCGATGATGTCGCTGGACAGTTCCGGAGGCGTCTGCTCGAGAACGAGCCGGACCGCACCGATGACCTGCTGTAGCGGCGGCTCCATTGCCTCCATGATCTCGGAGCTGTTCACTTGGATCGTGCGCGGCAGGCCGGCGATGAGGTCGCGGCCGCGGACATCCATCGTGAGCTCGCGATCCAGCGGCAGGGCCGTGCCGATCTGGATCTTGATGTCTTCGGCGGTGCGGTCGCCGATCATCAGGTTGTACTTCTTACGGACGTAGCTGGAGATGGCTTCGTCGAGCTTGTTGCCGCCGACTCGAAGGCTCGTGGAGACCACGATGGCGCCGAGGGAGATGACCGCGATCTCGCTGGTGCCGCCGCCGATGTCGATGATCATCGCCCCGGACGGACCGCTGACCGGCACGTTGGCGCCGATCGCCGCCGCCATGGGCTCCTCGATGAGGTATGCCTCGGACGCACCGGCCTTGAGCGCAGCATCGCGAACGGCGCGCTTCTCGACGCTGGTTACGCCGGCGGGGACGCTGATCATCACTTCAGGCTTACCCCAGCCGAAGCGGCGGCCCTGCTGGACTCGATGGATGAAGTGATCCAGGAGCGCCTCTGTGATGACGTAGTCAGCGATGACTCCGTCGCGCATGGGGCGGATGGCCTGGATGTTGCCGGGCGTGCGGCCGATCATCTCGCGGGCTTCCGCGCCCACCGCGACGATGTGGTTCTGATCATCGACTGCGACGACGGAGGGTTCCTGCATCACGATGCCGTGACCCTTGACGTAGACGATGATGTTGGCCGTGCCCAGGTCGATGCCGATCTTCATGCCTTTGGTTATGTCCCTTCAGCAAGTCGTTCGATCCTGGCCCCGAGTTCCAGGAATTTCGCGTCGATCTTCTCATAGCCGCGGTGTACGTGGTGTGCGCCGCCAATTGTGGTGACGCCATCGGCGGCCAGAGCGGCAAGTATGAGCGACGCTCCGGCCCTCAGATCGCCGATTTCCACCTCGGCGCCGTGCAACTGGGTGGGGCCCTGGATAACTGCGTGGTGCTGGTCTTCGATCTCGATGTTGGCGCCCATACGACGCAATTCGCCCAGCCACTCGAGCCGGTCCTCAAATATGGACTCGTGGACCCGGCTGACGCCCTCTGCTTGAGTCAGCATGACGCATGTAGGCGGCTGGAGGTCCGTCGCCAGGCCCGGGTAGGGCTGCGTCTCGATGTCGCGGCTCCGGAGCGGCTGGAGGTCCGCGGAAGTCGCGTCCACTTCTATGGTGTCACCGGTCGCGCCGACGGAAATACCCATGTCCGAAACGATGCTGAGAAACGCGCCGAGATGCTCACTGCAAGCACCCGTCAGGGTCACCCGGCCGCGAGTGACGCCGGCTGCGGCGATGAATGTCCCGGCCTCGATGCGGTCCGGCACGACCGAATGGTCCGCCCCGCGCAGACGCCGGCGGCCCTCGATCTCGATCCGGTTGGGCGCGGTCCGCTCCACCAGGGCGCCCATCTTGCGCAGGAATTCGATGAGATCGTCTACCTCGGGTTCCTGGGCGGCCGGCTCGATGACCGTATGGCCGTCCGCCAGGACTGCCGCGAGCATGGCATTCTCGGTGCCCATGACGGTGACGTGGGGGAAGTTGATCGCGCCGCCGCGGAGCCGGCCGGGCGCCTTGGCGAAGTAGTAGCCGTTGCGGTACTCGATCTCGGCGCCCAGGGCCCTCATGGCGTCCACGTGGAGATTGACCGGCCGCCGGCCGATCCGGTCACCGCCCGGGTTGCTGATGATGACCCGCCCGAACCTCGCCAGTAGCGGTCCCAGCAGGATGAAGCTGGCCCGCATCTTGGCCGCGGCCTCGAGCGGGACAAAGAGCCACTCGGCGTCGCCGGAGGCAATCTCGTAGACGTTCGGCGCGGGATGGTCCACGGTCACGCCGATGTCCTGCAGGACGCCGGCCAGGACGCGGACGTCCTCAATTTCGGGCACGTTCGTGAAACGGCAGCGTTCGCCGGTTAGGGTGGCGGCGGCCATCAACTTGAGGGCGGCGTTCTTTGCGCCGCTGATGCCGACGGAACCCTCCAGGCGGCGGCCTCCCTCAATGCGGAGAATCTCGCGACCTATCGGCTCGGGCTTGAACTCCCAGTGAAACGGTCTAGCGTCTGCCATCCCTACTCGCCCGGCGGCTCATTACGAGGCCGGGTCGCCGCGTGGCGGAGCGCTTCGTGCTCGCCGCGACCCGTGGCGCGCGGAGATCGCTCAGCCACACGGATGCGAATGAGAGCGCGCTGGAGTGCGGCGCGAGCGCTGGCAAGGTCCGCGGGCTCGACGAAACCGCCTTCGATGATGTGCTCCGCCTCCGAGCGGGCCCGCTCGGCGCGCTCCATGTCGATCTCGGCCGCAAGGTCCGCCGTCTCCGCCATGACCACCACGCGGTCCGGCCGAACCTGTAGGAAGCCGCCGAAGATGGCGAACTCCTGCTCCTCGGTCCCGGTCTTCAGCCGAAGCACGCCGGCGCCGAGCAACGAGATGAGCGGCGCGTGGTGAGGCAGGATTCCCAGCTCGCCTTCGCTCCCGGGCACGATGACCTCGTCGACGTCGCCCTCAAAGGCCCGCCGTTCCGGAGTGACTATCTCCAGGTGGAGTGGCATCTAGATTCCTCTGTCTCGCGCGGCTGCGGCCGCTGCTCGCCCTGGCTCCGCGCTAAAGCGGTGGCTGAGCGCTGCGCCCGGGCGATCAGCACCAGCCGCCGCGCTGATTGAGTGTCTATTCCACATCATGAGGCCACTCCGGCACGTCGGGCCATTGAGACGCCATCGCCTCGGCTGGGGAATGGTGGCCCCATACGTGGCCAAGCCACTCCTATACATATTCTCTTCGCCCCCGGTTGGTGCTCGGGGCGCCGTCCGGGTGAAGTGGTTCCGCGAGTTCCCGCGCCGGAGCGTACCGCGGCCGGAGCCGGTGCGCTGGCGAGTCGAAGCGAGGTGAGCGCCGGCGGAGGCCGTGGTTCGCTCCGGCGCTCACTCACTTGGCGAGCTTCGCCGCATTCGCCCGGACGTCGTCCAGGGTACCGGCCAGGAAGAAGGCCTGCTCGGGGAGATCGTCGACCTTGCCCTCGAGGATCTCCTTGAACGAGGCGACGGTGTCCCGGATTGGAACGTAGGCGCCCGGTCGACCGGTGAACACTTCGGCCACGTGGAACGGCTGGCTGTTGAAGATCTGAAGGCGCCGGGCCCGGGCCACCGTGGACTTGTCCTCTTCGGACAGCTCGTCGATGCCCAGGATCGAGATGATGTCCTGCAGGTCACGGTAGCGCTGCAGGACTCGCTGAACTTCGCGGGCCGTGTCGTAGTGCTCCTGGCCCACGATGAGCGGATCCAGGACGCGCGATGTTGAAGTCAGCGGATCGACGGCCGGGTAGATGCCCAGCTCGGCGATGGCCCGCTCCAGGCGGATCGTCGAGTCGAGGTGGCCGAAGGTAGTCGCCGGCGCCGGATCGGTGTAGTCGTCCGCGGGAACGTAAACCGCCTGCAGCGAGGTGATCGAACCCTTCTTGGTGGAAGTGATGCGTTCCTGAAGCGCGGCCATCTCCGTCGCCAGGTTCGGCTGGTAACCGACCGCCGAAGGCATTCGGCCGAGAAGGGCCGAGACTTCGGAGCCGGCCTGGGTAAATCGGAAGATGTTGTCGATGAAGAGGAGGACGTCGCGACCCTCTTCGTCGCGGAAGTACTCGGCCATGGTCAGGCCGGTGAGGCCGACTCGCTGGCGAGCGCCCGG
>DASVKT010000312.1:0-4252 GCA_036385235.1 Candidatus Limnocylindrales bacterium
TGCAATCTCCAGCAGCCGCTCCGTCGCGTCCGGCCGACGGTTCAGGACCAGATCCTCGCACCGGCTCAGCAGCTCGGCCGGGATCTCCGAATAGACCGCCAGCTGACCGGGATTGACGATGCCCATGTCCAGACCGGCGGCAATGGCGTGGTAGAGGAAGACGGCGTGGATCGCCTCGCGAACCGTGTCGTTGCCGCGGAACGAGAACGAGACGTTGCTGACACCGCCGGAAATGTGGGTTCCGGGCAGCTCTGCCTTCAGCCGCCGTGTGGCCTCGATGTAAGCCACCGCGTACCCGGCGTGCTCCTCGATGCCGGTGCCGATGGCGAAGATGTTCGGGTCGAAGATGACGTCTTCGGCCGCCAGCCCGACCTGCTCGGTCAGCAGGCGGTAGGCGCGCGTGCAGATCGAGACCTTGCGCTCGACCGTGTCGGCCTGGCCCTGCTCGTCGAAGGCCATGACGATGACGGCCGCGCCGTATCGGCGGGCCAGGCGGGCGCGGCTCAGGAACTCGGCCTCGCCTTCCTTGAGCGAGATCGAATTCACGATCGGCTTGCCGCCGATGCAGCGCAGCCCGGCCTCAATGACGGACCACTTCGACGAGTCGACCACGATCGGCACGCGGGCGATGGCCGGCTCGGTGGCGACGATGTTCAGGAAGCGGGTCATGGCCGCTTCCGACTCAAGCATCGCGTCGTCCATGTTGACGTCGATGGCCTGGGCACCGCCCTCAACCTGGTCGCGGGCGATCTTCAGGGCGGAGTCGTAGTCGCCCTCGATGACGCGTTTGGCGAAGGCGCGCGAGCCGGCGACGTTGGTCCGCTCGCCAATGTTGAGGAAGAGCGAGCCTTCGGTGAGGTTCAAGGCTTCGAGGCCGGCGAGCCGGAGGGCGGAGGGCCGCGAGGGAATGGCGCGCGGCGCAAGACCGGCGGCCGCCGCCGCGAACGCCGTCACGTGCGCGGGCCCGGTTCCGCAGCAACCGCCCACAACGTTGACCAGGCCGGATTCGGCGAACTCGCGGATGACCGCGGCCATCTGCTCGGGCGACTCGTCGTAGCCGCCGAACTCGTTTGGCAGGCCGGCGTTCGGATGGGCGGCGACGAACGTGTCGGCAAGCTGGCCCAGTTCTTCTACGTGCGCCCGCAGCTGCCGTGCCCCCAGGGCGCAGTTGAGCCCCACGATCAGCGGCCGGGCGTGTCGAATGGAGTTCCAGAACGCCTCGACCGTGTGGCCGGAGAGCGTGCGCCCGCTGGCGTCCGTGATCGTGCCGGAGATCCAGAGCGGCACCTTAAAGCCGAGTTCCTCGAACACGCCCTGGATGCCAAAGATGGCCGCCTTGGCGTTCAGCACGTCGAAAACGGTCTCCACCATGAGCAGGTCGGCGCCGCCGATGAGCAGGCCGCGGGCGGCCTCGGCATACGCCTCGGCCAGTTCCTCAAACGTCACGGAGCGAGCGGCCGGATCGGAGACGTCCGGGGAGATGGAGGCGGTTTTGTTCGTGGGCCCAAGCGATCCGGCCACGAATCGCGGCCGGCCCGGCTCCAGGGCCTCGGCGGCGTCGGCGGCGGCGCGAGCGATAGACGCTGCTGCAACGTGGATCTCATACGCCACATCGCTCAGCCCGTAATCCGCCTGGGCGACACGAGTGGCCGTGAACGTATCGGTGGAGATGATGTCGGCGCCGGCCGCGAGGTATGCGTCATGAACCGCCCGGACGACGTCCGGTCGGGTCAGAGTGAGAACGTCCGTGTCGCCCCGAAGGTCGCACGGATGGTTCTTGAACCGCTCGCCGCGGAAGTCGGCCTCGGTTAGGCCGTACCGCTGGATGAGCGTTCCGGTGGCTCCGTCGAGAACCAGGATTCGGTTCTGGAGAAGCGGCCGAAGCAGGAGCAGGCGCTCGGTGCGCGTCCACGAGTTGCCTGCCGGCGTGGTTCGGGCGACCTCTGCGGGCGCAGTGGGCTGGACGTGAGTTTCGGTGGGCCTGCCTCCTTCGTGTGCGCAGTGTACCTACCGAAGGAATTCGGGCCGCAGTTCCTTACCGTCCCCGTCTTCGAAGTGGCAGCCGCAGTGTTGGTATTGGCAACTGGGCGCGCCGCTTGCCACTTGCCGCGCGAGCAGGAACACCGACGGCCCGGGCGTGATGGAACCGAGCCGCTCCTGAAGAGGTGCCTCCAGGCCGGCGAGGGCCCGCGGCCGCATTCGACGGGTCAGGCCCGGAATCCGGAACAGCGACGCCGCGCGAGTTCGCTCCACGGTGAAGCCGGCAACTCGCAGCGCCCGGCGAACGCTCACCGGAGCGTGGTCGTAGTGGAACGGCTTGTATTCCACGGATCCAAGCGCAAACGGCGACCACGTCTGCAGTCGGAATATTCGTCGCGCGATGGACTTGAGGTTGCGCTTGTTCGCGTATTCGAGGACGAGCAGCCCGCCCGGCCGGACGACTCGCCCGAGTTCTGCGATGAGCGGCTTGGGGTCCGCGAAGTGGTGAAGGACCCGGACGCACACGGCGGCGTCGAAATGGCCGTCCGGGAAGGGGAGTGCCAGGGCGTCGCCGAGTACCACCTGGTATCTCGGGTCGTCCGCCAGCTTCTCCGCGGCGGCGGCAACGTGGACCTCCGACGAATCCAATAGGACCACTTCGCCGTAGCCCGCGTACTCGTCCGAGAGCCGCCCGAAGCCGGCACCGACTTCGATCAGCCGGCCGCCGACGGCGGGAAGGAGCGACCGCAGCGCAATCCGATCACAGGCGTCCTCATATGCCCGAACGGACCAGAAGACATCTCGGTAGCCGAGGTCTTCGTACGTGGCGAGGGGCGCGCGGCAGGGAGGCGAAGAAGTCACGATGCGTTGATGAGGCCGAGGCTGGCGCGTGAGCCGGAAGAGTGGCTCAGGACGGGCTGGAGGCGCCAACTGCGCGACGATGCACGGCGAACTCGTCGGCGTTACCCGACCAGCCGCAATCGCAGCGGACGATGTTGGTCCGCGCGTTGTACTCCTCGATCAGGTGCGACTTGACCGGCCGGAGAGGGTTCGGGGCGACCGAGGTGCGGACTGGTCGAGCCATTGTTCCTCCTCAATCCCCAAGTCGTGGTGTAGTCGCCGCGATCGGCTGCTTGGGCAACGATCGCCGGTCGGATCCATGGGCGCTTGGATACGGCCACGTCATTTGGGGAGCGGGCAATATCCTAGCAGATTAGTGCCCAGCCCCCGGAATCGTGTCGGCCCCCGGAATCGTGTGCCATCGGAATCGGGTGTCATCGAAATGGCGATAGGCCTCGGAACGCGCGGAATTCCACGAGGCGTGGATGTGACTCCGTACGCCACTCCGGCAGTGGCCCCGAACCGCTCCGATGGCCGGTTGCTTGCCGCATGCCGGGCCGACATCGAGCACCTGCGGACCTGGAGCGCTGGCCCCGAGCGTCAAAACGAGGGCTGGCGACCGCGATTCCCGCACCGACATCCACGACTCGTGGATGTTCGCGAGATCAGGACTTAGTCGGGGGCGCAAAAGAGCGCCGCGGTCATCGGAACCCGCGGAATACCACGACGTGTGGTGCTGGTGCCGTGAATCGGGCCAGTGGCGGCGCCAGTCGGGCCGGGCCACTGGCCAAAGCTGCCCGAATTCGGGGCCGGCCCGGGCAGAACCGGACCGGATCAGGCGGAAACAGGCAAGGTTGGAGTGTCGAAAGGCCACGAGCGACGCGCCAACCGCGAGACTCAGGTCCAGACAACCACCACACGTGGTATTTCGCAAGATCCGCAGGGAGAGGCGCCAAACTCCGGCAGTACGCGAGATCCGGCCTCGGCAGGCTGGAGCCGAATCATCGAGGTGGAGAACGCTCGCCTGTTTCGGTATCGTCGCCCGGTGGCCGTGGCCGAAGTCGATGGCCTGAGGCGGCTGGCCGAGCGGCTCGGCGACGAACCGGTGGAACGGCTCCTGCCGGTGATCGCGGATGCGTTCCGACGTGAGGCTCGCACATCCGATTGGGTCGCTTGCATCGGAAACGGCCGGCTTGCCGCGTTCTTGCCCGAGATGGACGAGATCCAGGCCGTCAAATATGTCGAACGGATACGGACGGCCTGCGTGCCGTGGCTCGCCTCATCCGCGGTCCCGCTCAGACTTGCCATTGGCTGGGCGGCCCCGACGGCGTCGTCGGACCTGGAGTTTGCGTTTGGCCGGGCGGAGGAGCGGATGCGCGCCGACCGCCGGTTGTCCGGCAAGGCGACGCAGGAACCGCGCACCGTAGCGGCC
>DASVKT010000313.1:0-4820 GCA_036385235.1 Candidatus Limnocylindrales bacterium
GCCGCAGGAAGGCCGAGCTGCGCCGAGGCTGCCAGACCGAAGGCCGATTTCGGTCCCGGCGCAACAAACAACGCCGCGGCCATGTGAATAGCGACGGCCGCGAGTGCCATGACGACCGCCAGCAAGATAGCTCCCGGTTCACCGGCGAGGGCCCGGAAGTCGAGTTCTGCGCCGAGAAGGACAAAGAATGCCGGCACGAAGAACCCATCGGCGAGCCCCGAAAGCTGGACTTCGAGCCGCTCGGGTGTCTGCACTCGGGCCAGCACGATGCCGGCGCCGAAGCCGGCGAGTAGCGTTGAGCCGCCGGTTCGATCCGCGATCAGCGAGAGTCCAAGCAGGATCAGCAGGGTGACTCGAAGCTGGAGTGCCCAGCCGCGAGAGCGGGATCGGTCGCGAAGCGTGAGCATCCGGGGCAATCGCTGCAGGCGCGGGCCACCGGCCAGCGCGGCCGCCGTGAGGGCGACGATCGCCGCGTCACCGGCCAGTGCTCCCGGGATCTTCTCGGTTCCGACGAGCGTGAGGGGCATTGCCAGCACCGTAAGCGCATCCGCAAGCGGAATCCAGACGAGCAAGATTGCCAGTCGCGGTCCTAGAAGCCCGCGTTCCTGGAGAATCGGGAAGGCCACGGCAGCCGAACTCCCGGCCAGCAACACCGGAAATAGGACGGCAGGAGCCGACGGCGCCAGGAGCAAACCGACCGCCAGACCGACAGGAATGGCGAGTGCCAGGACGATTGCGAGAGCGGCCGAGCCGGACTTGATTCCGGCCCCGAGCCCGGGGCCCTGCAGCTGGACGTGCGTTCCCGCCGCGAGCATGAGCATCGCGAAGCCCAGCGAATAGAGGAGTGCGTTCGTAGGTGACGCCGCGTCGAGGACGCCGAGTCCTGTGCGCCCGAGAAGGACGCCTGCGGCAAGCTCGCCCACGACCGCGGGAAGCAACGGCCGTGAGCCAGAGGCGACGAGCGGCCCAACGAGGCCGGCGAGAACGATGACAAGGAGCGTGTCGAACACGACTGCCCACGGTGCGGTGAGTCGGCGCCGTAAGGTTCGGGCTAGGCTACCGGCGCGTCAAGATCGGCAGACGCTTGCGGCACTGCGTGGACTCGCGATCGGCAGGCCCGCGATCGGTGGACCCGCGGGTCAGGGCTTGGCGATGTTCCAGCCGGGGTAGTGGCCGTTCGTGTCGCCGGGCGCGGTGTCGCCCGAATAGAAGTGGAGCGGCATTCCGTTGTAGGTGACCTGCATCGACCCGTCGTCTCGGGTGATCGTCTTGAGCGCGCCGCTCGCACCGGCCCCGGCGGTCGGAGTGGTGCCGGAGGGAACGGTCAGCGGCGGCCAGGTCGTGGCACAACCACCCGTGCAGGCGCTCTTGCCGTTGTTTGCCACGTCGCTGTCGAAAGTGTAGAGGGTCATGTTGTTCGACCCCGCGACCAGCCCGTTCGCGCCGCCCAGGCTCTTCACCATCACGGTACTTCCGCCTGCTGCCGGGCTGCCATTCCCGCCGGGCGCGTTCGACGTGGCAGCGTTGCTGCATCCGGCCAGGAGTACCGCCAACACGATCGGCCCGATCACGAGCTTCTTGAAAGAGAACATCTGGAAACACCAACTGCTTTGCGCCGGCGCAGCTGCGCCGCTCACTACTGGTACGGCCGCCGAAGGGGCGCGGCCTGCAGGAAGGCATCAGCTGCACTTCAGCCTGACAACGTCTCGACTGGCAGGACTCGTTGGACATGACGCTCGCCTGGGCTGCCCGGCGTGCAGGTCGCCGAGACAGATCGCGGCTAGGTGAGCTCGAGGCTGTGGAACCAGCCGGCCGATATGGCGGCCACACCCGACAGACGCGTGGGGAGGTCGATCTCCCCCTGGGCGTCGTAGCCCCACGCGACGATGGTTCCGTCGCGCAGCAGCGCCAGGCTGAAGCCGGTGCCTGCTGCGATAGCCACCGCGCCGGTCAGGCCCGTCGGCACGTCGGTCTCGCCGTAGAAGTTGTCGCCCCATGCGACGACGGTTCCGTCTCGCTTCAGGGCCAGGCTGTGGGTACCGCCCGCGGAAATGGCACTCACGCCCGCGAGTCCGGCCGGGACCCTCGTCTCGCCATCAGCACCGTAACCCCAGCCTGCGACGCTCCCATCGCCCCGAAGCGCCAGGCTGAAGCCGTTTCCGGCTGCGATCCCAACGACTCCTGAGAGTCCGGCCGGAACCGTGGCCGCGCCGTACCCGTTGAAGCCCCAGGCAACGACCTTGCCGTCGCTCCGCAGCGCCAGGCTGTGGTAGCCGCCGGCGGAGACCGCGATGACGTCGGAGAGGCCGGCTGGAACCTGCGCCTGACCTTCGTCGTTGCGACCCCAGGCCACGACCTTGCCACTGCGGGTGAGGGCGAGGCTGTGGTAGCCGCCGGCGGAGACCGAGATGACGTCGGAGAGGCCGGCTGGGATACGGCTCTGGCCGTAGTCGTCGGCGCCCCAGGCGACCACCTTGCCGCTGCCGGTGAGGGCGAGGCTGTGGTAGCCGCCGGCGGAAATCGCGATGACGTCGGAGAGGCCGGCTGGGACGTCGGTCTGGTGGATGCTGTCGTCGCCGACGGCGTAGACCGGGCCCGTGGCCAACGGCGACTCGGACGACGACCCGGACGGCGGCCCAAGCGATGCGGTGGGTGTGGCCGGGAGGATCGCCGACGTCGGGGTCGACTTGGCTTCGGCGGTGGCCGTCGTTGCGGTGGGCGCGGCGGTCGATCCGGCGCAACCGGCAGTGACCAGCGCAACGGCAATGACTACGGCGGCAACGCGGCTCCAGGCCATGGCCAACTCTCCTATCGGCCGATCCTAGGGCTCTTGCCACGAACCGCCTGCGCCACGGGTCCGATGCCCACTCTCCGGTCCCGGGTGACCTGCAGCTACCCTGGACATCCGGCGGCGGAGCAGTATGGTTTGGCCCGTACCACCACTCCGTGGACGCAGATGCAAGCGAGGGTCCAGATGTCTGTGTTGACGGCTCCATCGGTGGCCGGATCGATCGCGACCGACCGATCGGCGAATCTGTTTCGCTGGAACGCGATTCTGTCGGTACTCCACCTCGCGCAGGCCGCGGCCATCCTGGCCCTTTCCTTTGCCAAGAGCCCCGTGGTCACGTCCCCGGTCGTAAGCACCTACCTCCGCTTCGACGAGACGACCCGCCATCTGGTCACCGCGCAACGCCCTATCTGGGATCTCCCGATCGGCCCGGCCGTGGCACTGTTCTTCCTGATGAGCGCAATCGCTCACTTCAGCATGGCGTTCCCAGCCCGGCGCTGGTACGAGGCTCATCTCGCCCGCGGCCAGAATCCCATCCGCTGGATCGAGTACGCCTTCAGCTCGAGCGTCATGATCGTCGTCATCGCCGCGCTGGCGGGCGTCCAGGAAGTGGGCACGTTGATCGCCGTGTTCGGCGCGAACGCGGCCATGATCATGTTCGGCTGGAGCATGGAGATCGCCAACGAGGGTCGCGATCGGCCGCAATGGCTGCACTACGTGTTCGGCTGCATCGCCGGTGCGGTGCCCTGGGTCGCGATCTTCGCCGTGCTTCTCAGCTCGGCCACCGCACCCGGCTCGGCGCCCATACCCGGCTTCGTGATTGCGATCTTCGTTTCACTCTTCGTCGCCTTCAACGTCTTCGCGATCAACATCGTGCTGCAGTACCGGAAGGTCGGCCCGTGGCGCGACTACCTGTACGGCGAGCGGGCCTACATGCTCTTCAGCCTGGTCGCCAAGTCACTGCTGGCCTGGCAAGTATTCTTCGGCACCTTGCGGCCATAACCAACCCGCCCGGCCTTTTGCGGTGGCGCAGCCAGCTTGACAATCGAACGGGTGTTCTGTACCCTCCGAGGCGGAAGGAGGCGCCGGTGACCAAGCACGACGCCGATCGCAAACAGCGGATCCTGGACTTCATCGCTGCCACGCTTCGGACTCGCGGCTATCCGCCGTCCGTACGCGAGATAGCGCGGGCCGTGGATCTGGCCTCTACGTCAGCCGTTCATCATCACTTGCAGATGCTCGAGCGCGAAGGCTATCTGGAGCGCGGCGCGTCCCAATCACGGGCCCTTCGCCTCACGCCTTTGGCCGCATTGCGCATGGGCCTGACGGGCGAGCTCGTGCCCCAGGCAACCGCATCGGAGGCTCATGTCCTGCCGATCGTCGGCGAGATCGCTGCCGGCGGCCCAATCGAGGCGTACCAGGACGCGTCTGAGACCATGGCCGTGCCGGATCTACTCGCCCCCAGCGGCGACGCATACGTCCTGCGCGTCCGGGGCGATTCCATGATCGATGCCCATATCCAGGACGGCGACTTCGTCCTGATCCGCCCCCAGCAGACAGCCCGCGATGGCGACATCGTGGTCGCCCAGGTGGAAGAGAACGCCGTAACACTCAAACAATTCTTCAAGGAAGCGGGCCGAGTTCGCCTCCAGCCGGCCAACACCCAGTACCCGCCCATGTTCTATTCCGACGTCAGGATCCAAGGCAAGCTCGTCGGGGTCATTCGCCGCCTGGACTGAAGCCGACGGCCAATGCCTTCGTTGCCGCCGGCGTTCCTCGCTCACGCACCTTTAAGTGCGCTCGCTCCGGTACTCGGACGGGGTGCATCGGCCTTGGCCGTCGGGAGGGAGAGCAAGTGCCTTCGTTGCCGACGAAGCCAAGCTTGCTTGCCTCGCGTTCCTCGCTCACGCACCTTCAAATGCGCTCGCTCCGGTACTCGGACGGCGCCTCGACCTTGCCGCTCGGCATTGCGAGGTCAGCCTCGAGGCCGGACGTTCTCCACAGAAAGATATCCACAGTCCGCCAACACCGG
>DASVKT010000314.1:0-2576 GCA_036385235.1 Candidatus Limnocylindrales bacterium
CGAACGACATCGGCACCGTTACGCTCGAGAAGTTCAGCCTCTCCCTTTCGGCCTACATGGCGTCCCAGCCCAGTGCCGGGGATAACGCCCTCTATGCGCCGTGGCTGGTGAAGTTCAGCACCACGCCCTCGCAAGTGGTCATGGCCATCGCGACGGATCTACGCCCGAACGGCATCAACATGACCATCCATGCAATCCGAGTCCCGGGCGCCAAGGCAGCGGATCTCAGCGCCGCCTTTGCCGATGTCGCGACCAGGGCCGGCTGGCCGGTGAGGAGCGTCACGATCACCCACGACAAGGCCACGCTGGAGGTTATCGACCCGGCCGCGAAGGCAGCCGGAAGCCTGTCCGCCGGATACGTCTACGCCCACGACGACGTTCTCTACACGGTGATCACGGACGACCCGGCCCTTCTTCTCGAGGCGCTCATCAAGCTGCCCTGACCTGGGCGTATGCCGGCCGTACAATCGAAACCATGGGACGCCAGTTGGACCGACCAGTTCGTAAAGCCTGGATCGTGGCCGCGCTCCGGACGCCCTTTGGGCGATACGGCGGGGCTCTGGCCTCGGTAAGGCCGGATGACCTCGCCGCGGCCGTCATTCGGGCGCTGGTGGAGCGGTCCGGCATCGACCCGGCCCTGATTGAAGACGTGATCCTCGGCTGCGCCAACCAGGCCGGCTAGGGCAACCGCAACATCGCCCGAATGGCGCTCCTGGTCGCCGGTCTGCCGATCGAGGTGGGCGGGCTGACCGTCAACCGGCTCTGCGGAAGCGGCCTGCAGGCCCTCAACTCCGCCGCACACGCGATTGCGGTGGGTGACGGCGACGTATTCATCGCCGGCGGCGTCGAGTCGATGAGCCGGGCGCCCTAGCGATGCTCAAGCCGGAGACGGCGTTCGAGCGGGGAGCCCACGAGCTGGTCGATACCACGCTCGGCTGGCGCTTCGTGAACCCGGCGTTGGCGGCGCTGCACCATCCGTTCTCCATGGGCGAGACGGGCGAAAACGTGGCCGAACGGCTGGGCGTCAGCCGCGCAGACCAGGATGCCTTCGCCCTGGCCAGTCAGCGCAACGCGGCCGCCGCGATCGCCGAAGGGCGATATCGAGATCAGCTGGTACCGATCTCCGTGCCGCAGCGAAAGGGCGAGCCGATCGTCGTGGACGCGGACGAGCAGCCCCGGCCGGGCACCTCGGCCGAGGGGCTGGCCCGGCTTCGGCCGGCGTTCCGCGACGGCGGCACCGTCACCGCGGGCAACTCCAGCGGCATCAACGACGGCGCGTCGGGCCTGCTGGTGGTTGAAGCGGAACGTGCCCGCGCGCTGGGGCTGAAGCCGTTGGCCCGCGTCCTTGCCACGGCCGTCGCCGGAGTGGATCCGTCTGTGATGGGCCTGGGGCCAATCCCTGCCACTCGCAAGGCGCTGGCCCGGGCCGGCCTTACCGTTGCAGACCTGGATCTCGTGGAATTGAACGAGGCGTTCGCCAGCCAGAGCGTGGCCTGCATCCGTGAGCTTGGACTGGATCCCGGGCGCGTGAACGTGGACGGAGGCGCCATCGCCCTGGGCCATCCGCTGGGTGCCAGTGGCGGGCGTTTGATGACGACGCTGGTTCATGGGCTGCGCCGGACGGGTGGGCGGTATGGGCTTGCATCCATGTGCATCGGAGTGGGCCAGGGGATTGCCACGCTCGTCGAGCGGATCGACGGCTAAGCCGGTATGAGCAATCCGGAATGAGCAAGAAGACGGCAGCGCCGGGCCCCCAGGCGGCCGGCGTGGCCGAGACGAGCGGTGCCGACGCTAGCGGGGCCCAGGCCGGCGCCGACGCGAGCGGCGGCCAGGACGGGCCCGCCATCGAGGCCGTGGCTGGTCTGGTGGTTGGGCTGCTGCCTGGTCTGGATCGTCGGGACTCTGGCCCTGGGAATCCTGCGGCGGCGGCGCGAGCTCTAACGACAGGAAGGCGGCGCGCTGCCGGACTCGGGCCCGCCTACTTGAAGCACTGCCAGACGTATCCGTAGCACACGAAACAGACACTGAGGACGATCAGCATCTTCTCCAGATTGCCGAAGCGTTCCTTCAGGGCGACGGCCACCAGGGCAACGAGGAATGGCACGAAATCCATGGCGTATCGATAGCCGTAGGTGTTCGCGCCACCACCGCCGTAGTAGAGGAAGACGGGAATGGCGGTGACGATCACCGCTCCCCACAGGACGTTGCTGAGCCGCTCACGCATGGGGACGGCAAAGGCGATCAGGAGCGCCGGCATCGTCAGCAGGATCGATTGACCTTGATTGCTCGGGACGAGCCACGGGAACGTGTCGCGGATGCCGTAGCCGCCACCTATGAAAAGGGCCAGGTTGGCGGGCACGTGGCTTATCGAGAAGAGACCCTGGGCGCGCAGCGCCTCCAGCGGCGGCGTGATCCAGGCGATGCCGTAGCCGGTCTCCGTGACGGAGCCGAAGCGGACCCAGTCCCACCAGCCCGTGACTGCGGCGGCGGCCAGCAGTGGGATGGCAAAGCCGATGGCGACCCGGAGACGGGCCCGAAGATCGAAACGGTAGGAAGTCGGCAGCTCGTCCGTCTCC
>DASVKT010000315.1:0-19694 GCA_036385235.1 Candidatus Limnocylindrales bacterium
CCTAGGCCGGGCTACAACCAAAGGCGGTCAGCCCCAACAACAAAATGAGGAGATGAGGAATTGTTGAACACGAAGAAGTTCGCGCTCGCAATCGTCGCGATCGCAGCGGTCGTCGGGGCCTGCTCAGGGTCTACCGCCTCCGCGTCATCTAGCGGTGGAGTGGCGCTCCTCCTGCCGGAGAACCACACGGCCCGCTACGAAGCGGCCGACAAGCCGATGTTCACGACCAAGTTCAACGCGGTCTGCGGCGGCGTCAGCCTCAACTATCAGAATGCCGCGGACAACGAAGCCACTCAGCTGACCCAGGCTGAGGCGGCCATCAATGCCGGCGCCAAGGTACTGGTCCTCGACCCAGTCAACGGCGCGACGGCTACGGCCATCATGAAGGCCGCGACCGACAAGGGCGTCAAGGTCATCAGCTATGACCGCCTCATCACTGCCCCGAGCACAACGCCGGACTGGTACATCTCGTTCGACAACCAGAAGGTCGGCGCGTTGCAGGGCGCCGCTCTTCTCGCGAAGCTCAATTCCATGAGCCTCGGGCACACCCCGAACGTCCTATGGATCAACGGCTCGCCCAAGGACAACAACGCCACGCTGTTCAAGGCCGGTGCCCACTCCGTCCTCGACGGCAAGGTGACCATCGTCAAGGAAGACGCGATGGCCAACTGGCAGCAGTCCGAAGCCCAGGCCCTGATGGACGGCTGGATCACCAGCGTCACGGCCACCGGTTATGACGGCGTGTACGTCGCCAACGACGGCGGAGCGGCTGGCGTCTATGCCTCCGAGACCTCCAAGGGTGTCGATCCCAAGACCAAGCCGAGCACCGGCCAGGACGCGGCTCTCGACGCCATTCAGCGCATCGTTCTCGGCACCCAGTACATGACCGTCTACAAGAAAGTCCAGACCGAGGCCGAGGCGGCCGCCGTTCTGGCGTGCTCCCTCGCCAAGGGCGAGACGACAGTTCCTTCGGATCTGCAGAGTTCCGTTAGCGCCGACGGCGTCGACAACGGCACTGCAAAGATCAAGTCCATCCTCCTCACCCCCATCGCCGTTACCGTCGATGGTTCCAACGGCACCAGCAAGGTGTCCGACACGATCGTCGCCGACAAGTTCTACGGTGACACCACCGTTACCCAGATCTGCGACACCAAGGCGGACCCGGGACTTCCTGCAGCCTGCACGGCCGCCGGAGTCAAGTAGCTAGCTCGTAATCAGGCGCCATCCGGTGGCGGGGAGCCCTGGCTCCCCGCCACCGAGCGCCACACTTGGGAGTAGAGAATGGCCGTGACCGACAGGGTCCCGCTCCTGGAGTTGGATGGTATAAGCAAGGCATTTGGCGCCGTCCAGGCTTTGTCGGACGTGTGCTTCTCGGTCTATGCCGGCGAGGTCGTTGCTCTGGTTGGGGACAACGGTGCCGGCAAGTCGACTCTGATCAAGGCAATCGCAGGCATTCACGCGATCGATTCCGGGACTATTCGTTTCGAGGGGCGAGAGGTCAATATCCACACGCCGAACGATTCGAAGGCGCTGGGTATCTCGACCGTCTATCAGGATCTGGCGCTGTGCGACAACCTGGACGTCGTCGGCAATCTGTACCTCGGGCGCGAGGCCGGCAGGGTCCCCGGCCCGCTCGGCGTCATGGACGAGACGAGCATGGAGAAGAAGGCCGTCGAGGTGCTGCGGCGCCTGTCGGTCAAGATTCCGAGCGTCAGGACGCAGATCGCGATGCTCTCCGGCGGGCAGCGCCAGTCAGTGGCCGTAGCCAGGGCGGTGCTCTGGAACAGCAAGGTCGTGCTTCTCGACGAACCCACTGCGGCCCTTGGCGTGGCCCAGACCAAGGAAGTCCTGGATCTGGTGAAGCGCCTGCGCGATGAAGGCCACGGTGTAGTCATCATCAGCCACAACCTGGTGGACGTATACGAGGTCGCCGACAGGATCACCGTGCTGCGGCTCGGCCGTTTTGTCGGCACATACGAAGCCGCCAAGACCGACCGCGAGTTGATGGTCGGTTTGATGACGGGCGCGGTCGCAGGGGCCGCACCCGTCAACCCCGATCTTATCCAGGACGCGACGGCAGCCGCGACGGCGCAGGAGGCGGGGCGATGACAAGCAGCACGATGCCCAACGATCCCAGATTGATCACCCGGAGCCTTCTCGGGTCGCTCAGGAACCGGATCCGGCAGGGCGACATCGGCCAGGCGCCGGTTATCGTCGGTCTGGTCCTGATTTGGGCCGTGTTCGGCTCAATGTCTCACGGCATCTTCTTCAAGGCCGAGAACATAGTCGACCTTTCCAACCAGATGTCGGCGACGGGGGTCATCGCCATCGGCGTCGTGCTCATCCTGCTGCTCGGCGAGATCGATCTGACAGTCGCCGTGGTCAGCGCCGTGGGCGCGGCCTTGATGGCCGTTCTGAACGTCCACTACGGACTTCCCGCTCCCGTCGCGATCCTGCTCGCGATCCTTGCCGGCACCGTTATTGGAACCATGCAGGGGTTCTGGTTCGCCCGGATCGGCATTCCATCGTTTGTCGTAACACTTGCCGGGTTTATCGGCTGGCAGGGCGTCCAGCTCTGGATCCTGGGGCAGCAGGGCGTCGTCAACCTGCGCGATCCGTTCATCCTCAACATTACCGCGACCTACTTCAAGGGTCCGCTCGCGTACGGCATCGGTGTGGCCTTCGTCGCCTATTTCGCGCTTTCCTGGTGGTGGAACTACCGCTCCAGAACTGCGGCCGGTCTCCAGACGACTACTCGCCGGGGTCTTCTGATTAAGGTTCTCGGCGTGGCCGCGCTCTCGTTGTTCGTGATATTCCAGCTCACCCAGGAGCGCGGGCTACCGCTCGCCCTGGTGATCATGGTCGGCTTGTGCGTGCTGGTGGACTACATGCTCCGCCGGACCAGGTTCGGCCGGATGATCTTTGCGGTCGGCGGGAACCTCGAGGCCGCGCGTCGCGCGGGTATCCCCGTTACCAGGGTGAGGATCGCCTGCTTCGCCCTGTGCTCCACCTTCGCGGCCTGGGGAGGAATCATGGCGGCCTCGCGCCTCCAGTCCGTGAGCCAGAACTCCGGCGGCGGCAGCCTGCTCATGTATGCCATCGCTTCGGCCGTGATCGGCGGAACCAGCCTCTTCGGTGGCAGGGGAACGGCCTGGGCCGCCCTCCTCGGTGCCCTCGTGATTCAGTCGATTGTCAACGGCATGACACTGATCTCGATCGACTCGGACATGCAGTACATCATCACGGCCCTGGTGCTGCTCGCGGCAGTCACGATCGACGCGGTCGCACGTCGGGGCAAGCCTTCCCGGTAGCAACCGAGTCGCCGGCCGGGAGGCCGACGACTCCGAACATAGTCCATACCTGAGCCGGGGCGGACCCCTCCCGCCCCGGCTCTTCCGCTTCTTGGTCGGGGGGCGGGCCACGGACTCGTACTCCGGGCGCCCCTGGCCGAGGTTCGCGATTGGGCCTTCGGGGCCGGCCTGCTCGAAGCCGTGGAGTTGGAGGGCGAACCGTGAGTCCGGCTTACGACCCGCGGCCGCCTGCTCAGCAACGAGCTGTTCAGCCGGCTGGTGTAGGCACCCGAGCTTCCGGTGGAGACATGACGTCCCGCTCAGTCAGGCACGAGGATAGCCTCGCGCTGATGGGGTGAGTTTCTTGCGGAATGCAAGTGGTATTTGCGCGCCGCGAGGAGTCGCGGCGGGTCCCGCACCCGCCGCGACTCACTGCTGAGCGTGAATCGGCCGCGCAGCGCGTTCGGGCATGGCCTCCGCGCCCCGATCGGGGCTGAAACGACGAGATTCCTCGCGGCGCGCAACTGATGCTTGCATTCCGCAATTTCTCGGCCGGGGTGCGTCGCTGCTCGACTTGATGGTTTGAGCGAGACCCATTCGGGCTACCCTCAACACCCGTTGACACTCTCCAGGCGAGACTGCTACCATCGGCCGGAGCAGTTAGCACTCACACAGTGAGAGTGCTAACTACCACAGGAGCAGGCCGAAAAGGGGATCGGCAGCCGGTTGCGGAGCCCGCCGGAAGGTAGGAACCGCGGCCGCCGCCGCCCAAAGCCTCGGCCGCCATCCGGTGGGGAAGTGGAGTCGGACATGGCGCGTCGCCCCCGCCGCACCATCGGCTCGCTGGACGAGCGATCGGACGCAGTCCTTCGAGCCGTCATCGATGAATACGTCTCCTCGGCGACGCCCGTAAGCTCGGGCGCGCTTGTTGCGCATTACCCGCTGGGTGTGAGCAGCGCCACGGTTCGGAACATCCTCTCGGACCTGGAAGCGCTGGGTCTACTGACGCATCTGCATACCTCGTCCGGGCGCGTTCCAACCGATGCGGGTTACCGCTACTACGTCCAGGTCCTCGCCGACGAGTGGTCGCTGCCTCCCGTCGAGCAACGCATGATCCGGCACCAGTTTGGCCAGGTGGAGTTCGCCAGTGAACACTGGTTCCGTCTCGCAGCCAGCACCCTCGCCACGGCCAACATGAGTACCGCCGGTTTGGCCACGACGGCTAAGCCGGTGGCGGCCCGTGTCCGGCGCGTCGATCTCGTTGCGGTGCAGGACCGCCTGGCGTTGCTGGTGGTTCTCTTCCGCGAAGGGACCATGAAGCAGACGCTTCAGAGCTTGCCCGCCGCCGCCGGCCAGGATCAGCTGGACCGCATCTCTTCTCTTCTCAACGTTCTGGCGGTGGATCGTACTGCGGACGAGATTGCCGCCGCGCTCACGGATCTCCCGCACGGCGCGGAGTCCAGCGACGAACTGGATCTTCTGCATCGGATCGGCGAGGGTCTGGTCCGCACCATGCGCGAGTTCGATGCCGCGTCGATAGACGACCTCTTCAGCGACGGGCTCCTCAACGTGATGGCCGCACCGGAGTTCGACCGCAGTGAAAAGTTGCGGAGCGTTTTCGCCGCCCTTGAGAACCGCGCCTACCTCGGCTCACTGGTGGAGGCCGTGGCGAGGGCCGGGAGCATCCAGATATACATTGGCCACGAGAACAGCCCGCTGGAAATGCAGGAAGTCTCGCTGGTCCTGGCGCCATACGGACGCGTCGGCCGCGCCATCGGCGTCGTCGGCGTCCTGGGGCCAACCCGAATGCCATACGCGCAAGCTATCGCCTCGGTTGAGTTCGTCTCGGGGCTCATGAACGAATTGGTGGAGCATCTGTATGCCTGATAGACACACAATCCGGTCGCACCAGCGCGGCGCCGCCGGCGATTGGCCGGGGCAGCCGGGCGAGGGCACGCATTCCGGATCCGGTTCGGAAGAGCCCGCCTACGAGCAGCTGAGCCAGCAGCTTGAGGTCGCCAAGGCACTCGCGGCCGAGCATCTGGCCACGCTCCAGCGTACGGCCGCCGACTTCGCGAACTACAAGCGCCGGACGGCCGAGGACCGCGAGCGCGACCTGGGTCTCGCCAGCGACTTGCTGCTGCGAAAGCTGCTCGCCGTTGCGGACGACTTCGACCGTGCGCTGGATCACATGCCGGAGGAATTCAAGGGCGCCGGCTGGATCGAAGGCATCGCCCTTGTGGATCGCAAGCTCCGGGCGCTGCTAGAAAGCGAAGGCGTCACGGCCATCGAATCGGTCGGCCGAGCCTTCGACCCGCGAGAGCACGAGGCTATCGCCAGCGTGCCGGGCACAGGTCAGCCGGATGGCCAGGTAATCGATGAGATCCAACGGGGCTACCGAGTCCGAGACAGAGTCCTGAGGCCCGCCCTGGTCGCGGTCGCGGGCGACTCCCCCGGCCGCGGCGACTCCACTTCACAAGCCAACTGACATAGAACCGATCAAACGAGGAGACCTGAATAGATGGGCAAGATCATCGGCATAGACCTGGGAACGACGAACTCGGTCGTCGCGGTGATGGAAGGTGGAGAGCCGACCGTCATCCCGTCCGCCGAGGGTGGACGGACCGTTCCGTCGGTCGTTGCCTTCACCAAGAGCGGCGATCGGCTCGTGGGTCAGCTGGCCAAGCGCCAGGCCGTCACTAACCCCGGCAACACCGTGTATTCGATCAAGCGCTTCATGGGCCGTCGCTTCGACGATCCGGAAGTCGCTCATTCCCTGCCGCTCGTTCCCTACAAGGTTGAACGCGACGGCAGCAGCGACGGCATCAAGGTGGTTCTTGCCGGCGGCAAGACCTACACCCCGCCGGAAATCAGCGCCATGATCCTGCAGAAGCTCAAGGCCGATGCAGAGGCGTATTTGGGCGAGAAGGTCACCGAGGCGGTAATCACCGTCCCGGCCTACTTCGACGACACCCAGCGCCAGGCGACCAAGGACGCGGGCCGCATCGCCGGCCTGGACGTCAAGCGAATCATCAACGAGCCCACCGCCTCTGCCCTGGCTTACGGCCTGGACAAGAAGCACGACGAGAAGATCGCCGTGTACGACCTCGGCGGCGGCACGTTCGATATCTCCATCCTGGAGCTGGGCGAGGGCGTCTTCGAAGTCAAGGCCACCAACGGCGACACGCATCTGGGCGGCGACGACTTCGACCAGCGCGTCATCGAATGGCTGCTGGCCGAGTTCAAGCGCGAGAACGGCATCGATCTGCGGTCCGATCCCCAGGCCTTGCAGCGGCTCAAAGAAGCCGCCGAGAAGGCCAAGATCGAGCTGTCGACCACGAGCACAACCGAGATCAACCTGCCGTACGTGACGGCTGACGCCACCGGGCCCAAGCACCTCGTGGTGGCCCTGTCGCGGGCCAAGCTGGAAGACCTCGTTGCGGACCTGGTCGACAAGACTCGCGGTCCGGTCAGCCAGGCTCTCCGCGACGCCGGCCTCAAGCCGGGCGAGATCGACGAAGTCGTTCTAGTCGGTGGCATGACCCGCATGCCGGCCGTCATCGAGGCCGTCAAGCAGATGTTCGGCGGCAAGGAGCCGCATCGCGGCGTGAACCCGGACGAAGTCGTGGCCGTCGGCGCCGCGATCCAGGCCGGCGTCCTCGCCGGTGAAGTCAAGGACGTTCTGCTTCTGGACGTGACTCCGCTGTCTCTCGGCATCGAGACGATGGGTGGTGTCATGACCCGGTTGATCGATCGCAACACGACGATCCCAACCAGCAAGAGCCAGGTCTTCTCCACGGCGTCGGACAGTCAGAGCCAGGTCGAGGTCCACGTCCTCCAGGGCGAGCGCGACTTTGCCACGGACAACAAGACGCTGGGCAAGTTCGTTCTGGACGGCATCCCGCCGGCCCCGCGCGGAATCCCGCAGATCGAAGTCACCTTCGACATCGATGCCAACGGCATCCTCGACGTGAAGGCCAAGGATCGGGCGACCAGCCGCGAGCAGCAGGTCCGCATCACGGCCAGCTCCATGCTGTCCAAGACGGATGTGGATCGGATGGTCAACGAGGCTGCCATCCACGCCGACGAAGACAAGAAGCGCAAGGAAGAAGTTGAGGCCCGCAACCAGGCGGACGCGTTGGGCTACCAGGCCGAGCGCACCATCCGGGACCTGGGCGACAAGGTGTCGTCCGAGGACAAGGCTGAGACCGAGACTCGGATCGAGGCCGTTCGTACAGCCCTTAAGGGTAACGACTTGGCCGCGATCAAGACTGCTTCAGACGCCCTCATCGAGCAACTGAACAAGGTCAGCACTGCGGCCTACCATGCCGGAGCGGCTGCGTCCGACGGCGGCTTCCCGGGCGGTCCGTCGGGTGACGATGGTCAGGCCGGCCCCGGTGCAGCGTCGCCGAATGAAGCCGACGAAGGCGTAGTCGAAGGCGAGTTCAAGGAGGCGTAGGATCGCCGTCCCAGCCGGACAAATCGAGAGCCTCGGGCTTTGGCCCGGGGCTCTCTCCTTCTTCTCGTGGAAGCCGGCGTCAGCCGATGCGGCCCGAATCGGACCCGGGATGGGGGCCGCCGAAGCCCGGGTCGCTCGGGCCGGAGCCGTCGGCGAGGCGAGGATCTTCGTAGACCGGGCCCGTGGGAGGTGCAGGAGGCGCCTGGCGACCGAAGGCAGGGCCGCTGAAGCCCGGTGCGGCCATGCCGGGGGTGCCGAAGCCACCGGGTCCACCGGGGGTGCCGAAGCCACCGGGTCCACCGGGGCCGCCGGGGCCGCCGGGGGCGCTGGCTTCGGCGACCGGTCGCCGTTCGACGATTCTGTCGTCGTCCTCATATCCACCGTAGTGAGTAGGCGCCGGTTCCGCCGGGCCGCCCGGGCCGCCCGGCCCCTGGTGGCCGTAGGCGCCTTCGCCCGGGCGGGCTACCCATGACCTGGCTCGACCGACGCGCACGAGCGTCTTGCGAGTCCGCTGGCGCTGCACGAGACCAAAGCTTAGAGGCACGAGCAGCGCGATCGACGCGATGCTCAGCGCTACCGTGGCCGCCACGACCACGCCGACGACCAGTTGGCCGACGCCGATCCCCGAGGAGCTCCAGCCGATGACTTCGCGTCGTCCGGCCAGGTTTGAGAGCGAGTAGACGGCGAACCCTACGGCCGGAATTGCCGCGACGCAGATCACGAGCCAGTTGGCGGCGCGGAAGCACTGCAGCCATACGGAGCCGGTTGGAGAGGCCACGGAGCTGTCGATGCCGAGCTTGGCGTAGAGATCCGCCAGATGCCTGGCAGGCCGCTCCAGCCAGCCGCCCCCGTCGTCGAGGCGGCGGTGGGCGATCTCCAAAGCCACTATTCCAGCGATCAGTCCGGGGATCAGGTATCCCTCCCACAGGAGGCCGGCCGGGGCGAGCAGGCCGACTGCAATCCTGACCTGGGCCCAGATGAGGCCGGTCCAGCAAGTTGTGGCTCGGCCCGGCGCAAGCAGCGGCTGGTCCGCCCCGAGGCCGGTGGCATTGTGCGTGGAGAGGCCTACGAAGATCGAGAAGACCAATAGGGTCAGGGCACCCGAGACCGAAAATGCGATGGCCAGCTTCTTGGCCAGTTCCTGCTCACCGGTGCTCAGTTGGGCCCACGCGTCCGACAGATTGGCATGCTGGAGGAGGTAGGTCCCTACGGGGAAGACCGACATGACCAGGATCGTGCCGATGACGAGCATCACGACAAGCAGGGCGCAGGTCAGGTAGCCGATCGGCGCGACCGACACGGACTGGCGCATTGCCAGTGACCAGGCGATGCGCTTGCGAATTGCCGAGAACGGGTTCGGGATGTGGGCCGGCTCGGCGGGGGCGCGGACCGGTTGCGGTGCCGCTGCCCCCGGCCGGAGCGAGACCGGCCGATTGAAGGAGGATGGCAACTGGCCTCGTTGCGACCCGTAGTCGGTCAACTGGCCGGGCGCCATCGGCATAGGCGGCGGGACTGCCCCGGGCGACCTGAGAGTCTCCACGGGCGGAGGATTACTCCCGTACTTCTCCCGGCAGCTGTAGCACTTGCTCGAGCCGGCCCGGTTCAACGACTTGCAGTGTGCACATATCCAGAATTCGTCCACGCCTCACCCTTGCTACTCAAGAGGATGATATGCGCGTCCGGCTCGGCGCGGGCCACCGCCAGAGCGTGTCGCTGCTCGTGGCCCGCGAATCGGCCTTTCGCGAGCCATTGCGAGGCCGTACTCGCGAGCCTTCATGCGTCTCCGGCGGTACCATCGGGGCGTGTCCACGACTACGCCTGTCTCGGAGCCCTTGATCCAGGCCCGCGGGCTGACAAAGCGGTTCGGCACGTTCACTGCCGTCGACGGCGTGGACTTCGAAGTGGCACCCGGCGAGGCGTTCGGCTTCCTGGGCCCGAACGGCGCGGGCAAGACTTCCACGATGCGGATGATCGGGACTGTTTCACCCGTGACGTCCGGGACATTGACGGTGTTCGGCCTCGACCCGGCCCGTGACGGAGCCAGGATCCGGGCGCGCCTGGGCGTGGTTCCGCAGGCGGACACGCTGGACAACGAACTCAGCGTCCTGGAGAACCTGCTGATCTACGGCCGCTACTTCGACCTGTCCTGGGCCGAGTCGCGCCGCCGGGCCAAGGAGTTGCTCGAGTTCGTCCAGCTGACCGAACGATCGAACGACAAGGTGGAGCCGCTCTCCGGCGGGATGAAGCGCCGCCTGGTGATCGCCCGCTCGCTGATCAATGAGCCGTCACTTCTTCTCCTGGACGAGCCGACGACCGGCCTGGACCCTCAGGCGCGCCACTTGCTCTGGGACCGCCTGTACCGCCTCAAGCAGCGTGGCGTGACTCTTTGCCTCACGACGCACTACATGGATGAGGCGGAGCAGCTGTGTGACCGGCTTGTGGTCATGGACAACGCCAAGATAGTGGCCGAGGGCTCGCCTCGCCAGCTAATTGACCAGTACGTGACCCGGGAAGTGTTGGAGTTGCGCTTCCGCCGCGCTGATGATGAGACGGACGATTCGGCCCACATCGCCGGCAAGCTGGATGGCCTGGCCGATCGCGTCGAGCAGCTCCCGGATCGCGTCCTTGTCTACACCGCGGACGGCGAGGCAGCGGCCGCCACGGCCTATGAGCGCGGTCTCCGCCCGGCCAGCGTGCTCGTTCGCCGGAGTTCGCTCGAGGACGTTTTCCTCCGCCTCACCGGCCGCAGCCTGGTCGAGTGATGACGGCCATCGGGCGAGTGGGGTCGCGCCGGCCGATCGGCCGCCCGGGCGCCATCGCAACGCGTCGCTCTCTGCGCGTCCTCGAGCACGATCTGCTCGTGTTTCGACGCAGCTGGCACGGCTACCTGCTCTCCGGCCTGTCGCAGCCGTTCCTGTACCTGTTGGCGATGGGCGTCGGGCTGGGCGTATATGTGAACCGCAACGGCGGTCTGCCGGGCGGGGTTTCGTATCTGGCCTATATCGCTCCAGCGCTGCTCGTGACCCAAGCCATGATGGCCGCGGCCTTCGAGGCTGCCTGGCCGATCATGGGCAAGATCCACTGGGACAAGACATACATGGCGGCGCTGAACACGCCACTCAGCGCGCTCGACCTGCTCGCCGGCGACCTCATGTGGATCGGCTTCCGGGCGACGCTGCTGTCCGTTCTCTTCCTGATCGTGATCGTGGTGTTGGGGGCGGCAGCCTCGCCGCTCGTGGTTCTGGCCGTGCCTGTTGCGGTTCTGACGGCCATCGCCTTCGCCGCGCCGATCATGGCCTTCACAGCGACCCAGGAGGGCGACAGCGGCTTCAACGCCCTTTTCCGTTTTGGGATTACACCGCTCTTCCTCTTCTCCGGAACCTTCTTCCCGATCGAGAAGCTGCCGTTCTTCCTTCAGCCGCTGGCCTGGATCACGCCGCTCTATCACGGAGTGGCCGCGGCTCGGGCGCTCTCGCTGGGCCAGGTTGAGCCGGTTGGTTTGACCGTGCATATCGCCGTCCTCGTCGTGACCGCTGTGGCAGGCCTAACCGTCGCCCGGATCACCTTCCGGCGCAGGCTGGTGGTCTGATGCTGGCCGTCGCTCGCATCCCGCTGCCGCCGGTCCTGGCCCGCCCCACGCGAATCGTCCAGCGCAACATCCTCGTCTATCGCCATTCCATGCTGGTCATCGTCTCGGGCTTCTTCGAGCCGCTCTTCTATCTGTTCTCGATGGGCTTCGGTGTGGGCGCGCTGATCGGCAACGTGCCGCTCGGCAATGGCACCAGCGTCCCGTATGCGGTCTTCATCGCCCCGGCACTGCTGGCGTCCTCCTCGATGAACGGCGCCATCTACGAGACCTCGAACAACTTCTTCTACAAGCTCAAGTACGCGAAGCTCTACGACGCCGTCATCACCACGCCGATGTCCTTGAGCGACGTTGCCCGGGGCGAGATGATGTGGGCGTTGATGCGCGGCAGCCTGTATGCCGTGGGGTTCCTGGCGGTTATCGCGGTGCTGGGTCTGGCCGGCATGGGCCTGGTCACCTCGCCGATGGGCCTGCTGGCCTTCCCCGCCTCGATGGTCGTGGGTTTCGGGTTCGCAGGCGCCGGCATGGCAGCCACCACCTTCGTCCGACAGTGGCGCGACTTCGATTACCTGCAACTCGCGATCATGCCGATGTTCCTCTTTTCCGGCACCTTCTACCCCATCGACGCCTACCCGCCGGCGCTCCAGGTCTTCGTGCAATGCACGCCCTTGTACCGCGGCGTCCACCTGATCCGCGCGCTCACCACGGGCACGCCGGACGCGGTTCTACTGGTCGACGTGGCCTATTTGGTGGCCATGGGTTTGATCGGGCTGGCCATCACTTCGCGGCGGCTGGAGAAGTTGCTGCAGAGCTAGTGGTGGCGCAACTGGGTAGGCCTGGCCGGGTATGTAGGGCGGGTAACGCCCGGGGGGGAATGTAAGGCGGGTAAGCCTGGCCGGGCATTGACGGATGGCGCCACGGGCTCGACTTGGCCGGCAGGGCCGGGCCGAACCGGTGGATGACGAATATCCAGACCAGGAAGCCCGCAGACAGGATGCTGAAAGGCCCCGATTCGACCATGGCCCCTATCGGAAAGAAGATCACTCCCGTCACGGCGCTCGTTGCGTCACCCGTGTTGACCGGAACCCAGCAGGAGTCGATGCGGAAGGTTCCGAATCCGATCTTCTGACCGAAGAATGCCGGCAGAACTGGGGCCGCCGCGATTGCCATGATCCAGGCGATTGGGAACGAGATCAGCTCGGCCCCTTTCCCGCGCCGGGCCAGCCAGCCTCGAAAGGACCCGGCGGCCAGGGCCGAGATAAGGACCGCGCCGAGGGCCGCGGTCCAGCGGGCCGGATCCCATTGGGTAATCTCTGGCGGCGAGTAGTCCGGGAACGGCGATTGAACGGCGCTCATCGATAGCGCCACCATCGGCCAGGAGATCAGAGCGAGTAGGACGGCAATGGCTGTTGGTCCGGCAGGATGGGATACGAAACGCCGGATCGGCCCCGAGCGCTGGTTCACCTGTCCCGCCGTCCGTCGCAGCCGAGCGACTGCCCCGCGGATCAAATCACGCGCCGGACGTCGAGGCAAGTCGCGTGGCGCTGCGAACGATCCTCGTTGTTGGCGGCGCCGTCGGGAGTAGCCGCGATCCGGTGATAACCCTGAGATGCGGACGGCTTCCGGCGCTTGCCGGGCCTGTGGCCGGATCTCGCGAATTTCCACGTAGTGTGAACAGGAATCGGGCGGGGAGGCCGGTTCAACGTGCAATTGGGGTTAATTGGCCGCGATTCGGCTCTCGGATTGACCGAATGGGCCATGAAACGCCTCGCGGCGACGGCTTCGATGGGTCTTCGACAATCACCGCTGCCTCCTTGATTAGCGGAAGCCCAACCCTGTTCACGTGTCGTGAATATCTGCAGGATCGGTTGCCCGCGGGCCGCGGGGTAGCAGTCTCCGACCACCGCCGGACCCTTCGGCCGGCCGATCTCGTTGATGTACGCGTGGTGCGAACAGGAGTTCGGGTTCTGGGCTTCTGCGGGGTCAGTCGCGGTTTCTTCAGTCGAATGCGGCCACCGGATCGCGGCAAATTGGGCGGTGACGAGGCCAGAGCCGCTCAATCGGTAGGAATCGAGCGGCCGTCCGGTCCTTGGTCGCCAGAAAACCCAAATCTTGTTCGCACAGTGCGTACATGTGCAGGATCGTTGGCGGCCAGGCCGCGCGGGCTGCGATGGGCGTCGCCACTGCGGGCATCATCGCGCGGCCCCTTGCCCCTTGCCCCTTGCCCTGCGGCCCGGGCCGGGCCCTTGCCCCTTGCCCTGCGGCCCGGGCCGGGCCCTTGCCCCTCGCCCCGGGCCGGGCCCTTTTCGCGCGGCCCACGCAGCAGCCGCGCCCCGTTCGTCCTGCTCCACCGAACCATCGGGCCGCCCGGAACTCGTCCGGAACTCGCCCGGAACTCGCCCGGAACTCGCCCGGAACTCGCCGAGCTCGCGCGTCTCGTATCCTTCTCACCGAGATGGCCACCGAACGAAGCTACTACGAACTCCTTGGCGTTGAGCGCGACGCGACGGATGCCGACATCAAACGCGCCTTCCGGAAGCTCGCCCAGCAGTGGCATCCGGACGTGAACAGCGACGACGAGGCCGCGGACCGGTTCAAGGAAATCAACGAGGCCTACCAGGTTCTCAGCGACCCGAAGCGGCGCCAGGTCTACGACATGATGGGCAAGGCTGGCCTCGGCGACATGGGCGGCGGCGCGGGTTCACCGTTCGGAGAGGGCCTCGGCGGTTTCGGGGATCTCTTCGACGCCTTCTTCTCGGGGATGGGCCAGCAGCCCGGCGGCGCCCGACGAGGCCGGCATGCGTCCGGCTCAGACCTGCGCTACGACCTCCGCATCACTTTCGACGAAGCCGTCAAGGGCGTCGAGAAGGAACTCGAGTTCGATCTGCTGGACAAGTGCCTGACCTGCGCCGGCAGTGGTGCGACGCCCGGCAGCACGCCGTCCACCTGCGCCACATGCGGTGGACGCGGCGAGGTCCGGAGCGTCCGCAACACGATGCTCGGCCAGATGGTCAACGTCACGCCCTGCACCCGCTGCAACGGCGACGGCCGGGTCATCGTCTCTCCCTGCTCCGCCTGCCGCGGCGACGGGCGCGTCCAGCGCCGCAAGAAGATCCGCGTTACCGTCCCCGCCGGAATAGACGAGGGCCACCAGATCCGCCTCTCCGGTGAGGGCGAGATCGGTCCGCGCGGCGGTCCTCCCGGCAATCTCTACGTCGCCGTTCACGTGACGCCGCATGCGCTTCTACGCCGCGACGGCACCGAGATCTACCACGAGGTTCAGCTCTCGATCGCGCAGGCGGCGCTCGGGACGCGAGTCCGCATCCCCACCATCGAGGGCGACGAGGAGCTGGAAATCAAAGGCGGCACCCAGCCGGGCGCGGAGATCCGCCTGCGCGGCCGCGGCGTGCCTCACGTCCGCCGGCCCGGAACGCGCGGCGATCTCCATGTGACCGTCCACGTCGTCGTGCCCTCGAAGCTCACCAAGCGGCAGCGTGAGCTGCTGGAGGCGCTGGCCGCAGAGTCGGGCGACTCAGTTCTGTCGTCGTCGGGCGGCATCTTCGATCGGATGAAGGACGCAATTGGCTAAGAAGCAGATCGAAAAGCCGGAGATCGACACGACCGGCCCGGCCGACTTGTCCGTCCTTGGGCCCGGGGTGTGGGTGGAGCTGTCGGTAGCGGCCGACATCGAAGCCGTCGAGGCAGTCAGCGAGATCCTCACCCGATTCGCGCCCGGCGGCACGAGCGTCGAGCCCGGTTTTGGGCTGACGGACGAGGGTCTGGGTGCTGTCGTCGACACGACCAAGCCCGCGATCGTGCGGGCGTACTTGCCCGGCCTCGATCCCGCGGGTGTCGAAGTCGCGATCGCGGAGGCCACGACGGCTCTCGGCCACCTCCAGGCATTCGGCCTGCGCCCGATCGGCGACCTTCAGACGCGCCTCGTCCGCGAGGAAGATTGGGCCGAGGCTTGGAAGAGCCACTTCCCGGTTCTGCGCATCGGCAAACGGCTGGTCATCCGCCCCACGTGGCGCCGCCATCACAAGAACCCGGATGACGTCGTGCTGTCCCTGGACCCGGGCATGGCCTTTGGCACCGGGCTTCATCCCACCACTCGGCTGTGTCTGGCCGCGCTCGAGACCCTCGCCGATGAGGGGCATCTCGCCCACGGCACCGGGTCTCGTGGAACGTGCCGCGTTATCGACGTCGGCTGCGGTTCCGGCATCCTGGCCATCGCCGCCGGCAAGCTGGGCGCCGGAGAGCTACTGGGCGTGGACACGGACCCGATCGCCGTGGAGTCGACCATAGCCAACGCCAGGCTCAACGCCCAAACGCGCCGCATCATCGTGCGTCAGGGCAGTGTTCCCTCCGGCGAAGGCCCGTTCGATCTGGTTCTCGCCAACCTGATCGCGTCGCTCCTGGTCAAGCTCGCAGTGCCGCTACGCGACGAAATGGTTCCGGGCGGCCGGATCCTCGCCTCGGGCATCTTCAAAGACCGAGAGGGCGATGTGGTTGCTGCCTTCCAGGCCGCCGGCCTGCAGATGGGCCGCCGCTGGGCCGAGGAAGACTGGGTTGCTCTCGAGGCGATCGCGCCGGCCGCCTGACCCGGTTCGGACTAGGGCACGATCCGCGAGATGTAAACGCCGCTACCCGCTGCCCTGTTGTCTCCGTACGCGTAGTAGAAGACGCCGCCGGATGCGTCAGCGCATTCGCGCAGTCCAACGCCGTTGCCACCCGAGTCATACCACGACGTGTTCGTCACGCGAGCCGGCGGCAGGAATGCCAGCCCGCCGTCGTAGCTGAGCGTGTAGTAGGTCCACGTGTTGCCGTCGGGGTCCTGGGCATGCCAGCCGAGGAAGATGTTCTTGCCGCTGATCGCCAGCGAAGGCTTGAAGCTGTATTTGTCGCTCACCTCGAACTGGCGCCAGCCGCCGCTGCCGTTCCCCAGACTGATTCGACCTTCCGACTCGACGGCAAGCCACGGCCGCCCGGAGTCGTCAACCGCCAGAGCCGAATCCCACTCCGCTTCGGTGTGGTCGACATTGGTGGCCCAATAGGGGTTGTCTGCAGTCAGGGTCTGCCCGGTGAAGTGGATGTGCGAGATCTCGAAGCCCATCCGCCCGATATTCGATGGCCCGCCCTGGTCCAGCATGCTGCTCTCGTGCCAGGCCTTGAGATCGCCCTGGTAGAACGAGACGAAGGCCGTCCCGTCGGGCGCCGCCTTGATCCGATAGCCGATGCGCCAGCCGTACGGATATTTCGGCAGTGTGCTGAGAGCCACCTCCGTGTGCGCCCAGTTGGATCCGTCTCGTGAGGCCATCACCGCGACGCCGGGCCCGTAGCTGTTCGGCAGCCAGTTGTAGGACACGTACACGGCCCCGAAGTTGGGGCTCTCCGGCCAGGTGTCGACCGCGATCGCCGGGAAGCAGCCGGACCACGGCTTGGTGAAGCGTTGCACGACCGGCGCCGACCAATGCGCCCCAAAGTCGTCGCTGTGGCTGGTGGACATGGCCACTCCCCCCGTCACCCCGATTGCGTCACCGGCCCACAGGCGTGAGTTGGGTCCCCACGCAACGATGGAATGGATGTCCTGGCAGCCGGCGCCCCAGGGGTAGGTGGGCGCGGCCCAGGTGGCCCCTCCGTCCTTGGAGACGCGGATCGCGGGGATGCTGCAGCCCGCTTTCGCCGACGTCATGTGGACGTTCTGCGATGCGATTGCCAGCACGCCCGGATGGAAGGGATCGGCCGTTACGGTGGGTTCGGTTCCCTTGGCTACGTAGGTCTCCGTGAGCACCGGCGACCGAACGGGTGTTGGGGTCGGCGACGGGACGGCAGATGGCGTGGGCGACGGGTCGGTGGTTGGCGCCGCCGTGCCGACATCGGTGGGCGAGGGCGCCGAATAGGGCGATGCCGATGCCGTTGCATCTGGCGTTGCCGTTGCGGCCGTCGACCCGGTGGCTATGTCGATTGCGGTCACACTCAAAGCCACGATCACCAGCGTGGCCATGCTGACGGTGGCGATCACGCGGATCCGAGTCCGGCGGTTTGGCTTCAGTGTCTGCTCCCCGGTTGTCATTGTCCCTCGGTCAAACCCGCGCATAGCTGCTCATGCTCGATTTTACGATCGCCGCGATGGGGCCGCATGCGGATCGGCACTGGCGGTGACGGCTCGCAAGTATCAAGATCGACGCAGTCGCTAGGTCGCGTTGGAAGCATCAGGAGCGCAGCATGCCGTCCGACTGTCTGTTCTGCCGCATCATCGCCGGTGAGTTGCCGTCGTCCCAGGTCTATTCGGACGACTCGGTGGTGGCCATCCGCGACATCGCGCCCCAGGCGCCGACCCACATTCTCATACTCACGCGGAAGCATCTCGCTTCGCCGGCGAATCTGGGCAAGGCGGATCTCGCGCTTATTGGCAAGCTTGTCGCCGTCGCGACCGAGCTGGCGAAACGGGAAGGGGTCGCCGAGGGCGGCTATCGTCTGACACTGAACGTCGGTCGAGACGGCGGTCAGACGGTCGATCATCTGCATGTCCACATGCTCGGCGGGCGCCATATGGCCTGGCCTCCGGGCTGATCCTCGGCGGCCTCGGCCACGCCTAGCGGCGCCGTTTCGGGCGTCCAACCCCGGTTGGTCGCCCGACTCGCGCCAGAGAGTGCCCCTCTTCGCGGACAGGGAGCGGTTCATCGATGGCCGCCCACGTCCGAACTCGGTCCCGTTGAATCTTGAACGTGTGGGTCCGCGGGAAGTCCGCATCCGGCCATAGCCGCCACGCCGCCACGCGGCTATGGACCGCCAGCGTTTGGTTGGCGGCCTTGATGGCGGCATCTATTTCCGCCCTGACATGGGCCGGGTCGTGCAGGTCCGGCGCTCGGGTGGCCTCGGCTAGCTCATGTGGCTGGGGCAGAACCGGCACTCCGGGCGCCAGAACTATCGCCTCGATGTGGCCCGGTCTTGTCTCCACGACTACCGCGTCGCGCATGCCGGCCGTTCGGAGCGCATTCTCGATGTCTTCCGGATAGACGTTCAGGCCGTTGGGCAGGACGATGATGTCCTTCTTGCGGCCCATCAGGATCAGATGGCCGGAGTCGTCTTGCCGGCCGATGTCGCCTGTCTTGTAGCCGCCGTCCGGCGTGAAGGAGGCTGCTGTAGTCACCGGGTCGCGCCAGTAGCCGCTGAACACCGTTGGCCCGGAGACGATGATTTCGCCGTCGTCCGCAAATCGGACATCGATGGGCGGGATGGTTCGCCCCACCGTGCCCAGGCCATGGTCCTCCCGGCTCGTCACGGACGCGACGCCGCACTCGGTGGCTCCGTAGCCCTGCATGACGACCACTCCCAGATCCTCCCAGGCCTGCTGGAGGCTCGGCGGCAGGAAGGCGGCCGCAGACAGGATCAAGTTCAGAGATCCGCCCAGCTGGCTGTGGACGCTGCGGAACATGCGCCTTCGAAGCGCATAGGGGAGTCGCCTGGCGACGGGCCGCATCCAGTCGAAGAGGCCCTGCCGACCGCGAGCCGCGGCCTCTCTCTCGATCGCCGCCCAGAAGAGGTCCATCACCTGGGGCACAACCACCAGGGTCGTCGTCCGGTGGTCGCGGATCGCCTCGAAGATCACGCGCGGATTGCGGCTCCGGATGTACATCACGTGAGCCCCGACGGTCATGGCATAGAAGATGAGAGTGACCTGCTCAAACAGGTGCGAGAGCGGAAGCAGGGAGACGGCGCGGTGCTCTTGCTCGGGAACCACTGTGTTTTCCACTTGCACGGTGCCGATCAGGTTGTCGTGTGTCAGAACTACGCCCTTGGGCTCACCGGTGGTTCCTGAGGTGAAGACGATTTCGGCGATGTCGCTGCCCTTGGGCCGCGGCCAGGCGTTGACCTGAGCCTCCCAGTCTGCGGGGAAGGAGGAGTCAGGATCTGCAGCCAGCTTCTCGACTACCGACGACGGGAAATGCTCCAGTTTGGCGTCAGCTGGATCCGGCGTGTCGCGGCCGGTCCCCAGGACGAGATGGCCCGCATCCGCTCTGGCCACGATCCGTTCAATTGAGCCGGGGGACATCCGCAGGTCCAGAGGCACAAGGACCAATCCCGCCCGCATGGCAGCGAAGTAGAGAGCGGGGATAGCCGGGCTCGATGGGGCCCAGACCAGCAGCCGATTGCCTGCCTTGAGACCGAGCATCCGGAGTCGCCAGGCGATGGCCCGGCTGCGGTAGTTCAGCTCGCGGTATGTCCATTGCTCGATTGAGCCGTCATCGCGGCGCATGCCGAAGGCGAAACGGTTTCCGTAGCGATCTTCGCCCTGGTCGATGATGTCGAGGAGGCTGTTCAGCTTGTTCATGGCCGTCATCGTAGCGGTCGTTCG
>DASVKT010000316.1:0-5307 GCA_036385235.1 Candidatus Limnocylindrales bacterium
AGCCGGCAACAGTGAATCCGCCCGCGTTGCTGTCGAAGTCGGACGCGTACATGGATTCCGGAAGCAGGCCGTCCAACGAGGAGCTGCCCGCCTTGTACGTGTCATCCGTCGTCCAGGTGCTGCCGTTGTCGGAAGACATCCAGCCCTTGTCGCCGATAACGATGATCTGGAAGCCGATGGAGTTAATCTTGTAGGCCTTGGTGGGCTTGTTGACAACGGTGCCGGTGGTCTTGAATGAGCCGGTCTCGGCCGCGGTCGCACTCGACGACGACGTTGAGAACGACCAGGAGAACTGGTAGCTGTCCAGGGTGGCGAGGTTTCCTGCAAGGCCGGAAGAGAGCGAGCCGCTCCCGCCGGCGTTCCCGCCCGGCAGGCCGTTCCCACCGCCCGGGACGTTCGGGGCGGACGACGAGCCGCAGGCAGCGGCTACGAGTCCGACTGCCAGGCCCAAGGCCAGCAGCCCGCGAATAGTTCTCTTTGACGTTCCCATCGGAGATTCTCCGCTCCACCGGTGCGGGCCAGAGCGGGTCGCAATCTGGCCGAACCGCCGCGATTCTACTCGGAAGAGCAGGCCAAACAGGTCCGCAAGGCGGATCGTTCCACCTGGCGACGGTGTCTGTTCGGAATCGACCGATCAACTCGGCAACGCCACGACGTTGGAGGGCGGCGAAACTCCATTGGACGAGCCGTTGGCGTTGAGGATCTCAAAACTGAAGCCCCAACTGACGGCCGGGCTGTCGGCAGACCCGGCGAAGCCGAAGGTTCCACTCACCGGATATTGCCCGTCCACGGCGATCCAAAGGTCTGCGACGAAGGCGACAGACGTTCCAGCGACTCCTGCATAGAGCCCCTCAAGCGAGGTATCGCCTTTGTAGTGGATGCACGGCACCTCGTTCTTGGTCTCCTCGCCGGCGGCATGAAAGTAGGTCGCCTTGGAGTCGAACCACGTCGGGTAATCGTGGCCGGGCAAGAGGTCCGTCAGGATCGAGTCGGTCGGATCTCCGACGGACCAGGTAATGCCGTCTGTGGACCGCCAGGCCTCATCGCCCACAACGATGAACTGCGACGGGTGGGTATTGATCGATAGAGCCCTCGAAGGCCGATTGACCACAGTTCCGGAGACCGTCAGCGGACCGCTGTTAGTGGGCGCGGCCGACGGCGATGCCGACACCGATGCCGATGCCGACGCCGAGAGCCGGGGAATCGACTCCGTGAACTGATAGCTATCCAGCTTGTCCAGGTTGTCCAAAAGCCCAACGGGAAGCGTGGAACCGACCTGGCCCGCATCGAGGCTGGCCTGAGGGTTCGACGATTGCTGCGGCGCGGCCGGACTCCCGCATGCCACCACGACCAATCCGACCACGATACCTGCCGAAACGAGGCGGCGGCCCGCCGCGGAAGCGAGCACTCGCCTCACCGACCCAGCCGGCCTACGCGCCAGTTACGTTAGTAGGAGCGGTCACGCTGTTGGCTGCGTCGTTGATGTGGGTGATATCGAAGACCCTCTGGAAGACGACGGTGGTGGTGCCCGTGGCCGTTGCAGTGATGGCCAGCTTCACCGGATAGCCGCCGGTCTTGGCAACCCAGAGTTCACCCGTCCAAGACGCGTCCAGGACACCAGCGACTGAACCCATCTGCTTGAGCGCGGCGATCCCGGCATCGTTGGCTACGTAGTGATCGGCATCGACGCCGTTCTTGGGGTCCGAACCCTTGTTGTCGAAACCGTTGCTGAAGTCCAGCGCCGAGAAGAAGACGACCGGAGAGAGAGAGTCTGCGTAGCTGCCGCTGGTGGCATCGTTCTTGGTGTAGCCGGTGCCGTCCGAGTCCACGTAGTCACTGCCGCCGGTGGAGATTACGTGGATGGACCCCTTGACGGTCACATCCGCAGCCTTGTCCGGCTTGAGGATGTACGTCCCGCTGAGCTGGAACGGGAAGTTGTCGGTGGACGCGGCCGGCAGAAGGGAGAGCGTGTCGCCGAGCGTCCCGCCCTCAATGGTCATCGTGAATTGGAAGCTCGTTACGGCTGAGAAGACCTGGGCTCCCGTGGGAATGGTGGTAACGCTGTCCGACGGCCGGCCGGTGGCGCTGGGCTGGCTCGTGGCAGTCGCAGTGGGGGTGCTGGACGGAGCGGAAGTTCCGGAGCTACCACCGCAGCCTCCCAGCGCAAATGCCGCAACCGCCAGCAGAACGAGCATGCCACGGCTCTGGCTCTGGAACGACCGTAGCATTCAGACCTCCCCTTGTCCCTGATGGAGCCGGCGACGACTTGCCGATTCGGGACTGCGCGCCCGAGCCAACGCTACCGGCATCGATATCAAGTTATCACGACCGCGATCAACTTCCCAAACCCCGAGCGCAAACCGGAACGGGCGGGCCTGCGCCGGGCAGCGATCGCGGCCGGCGCCGTCGGGAGCCGGAGCGCCGCATTGCCGAGGCCGGCGCGTGCCGGGAGCCGGAGCGACAGCGCATTAGTCGCTGGCCCAGCTCGCTGGGCCAGCGACTTAAACACAGAGCGAAGGACTCCAGGCGAAGCCGGCCTTACCACTCCCCGTCGCGCGACGCGACACGCCCTTGACGGAGCCGCCCGACTCCAGCAAGATGACCGGCATGAACTCGTACCACTTCGCCTGCTTCTGTCCCCGGCGGCCCCGCCGTAGGAGGTAGTCGGCTGAGTTGCGCTCCCAAAAGGGAGCCCAACGAGTCGCTCAAGGGGTCGCGGTCCTGAACTCAGGAACCGCGGCTTTTTTGTTTCCTCCCACCGGACGCGCCGCACCACAGCGGAGTTGGACACGCACATTCCCGGCTCCCGTCCTCTCCCACCAACGAGCCGCCAGCGCCCCCAGCCGCTCCAGACAATCGCCAATCTCGAGGCACTCAATGGCACTCCCGCTCAGATCAATCGATGGCCAGAAGGCCGATTCGGCTCCAACCGATCCGCTCGACGGTCTGGCCGAGCGCCTTCACGGCGTCCTGGCCGAAGGCCTCGCGACACGCATGCCCAAGGCGCGCGTTGCCGGCTGGATTCGCGGCCTGCTGGATACCCTGTTCCCGCAGGTCGCCGAGCTGACCTACGCAACTCCCGGCGAAGTCCGTGACGCGCTCGACGCCTCGGCCGCGGAGCTGCGCGCGCTGCTGCGGCCCTTCGAGGGCGAGATCGACGACCCGGGCGAGATCGCGGCGGCGTTCTTCCGCTCCCTGCCGGAGATCCACCGCCAGCTGATGATCGATGCCAAGGCAATCGAGCGCGGCGATCCCGCGGCCGAGAGCGTGGACGAGGTCATCATGGCCTACCCCGGTTTCCTGGCCATCGCCGTCCATCGCATCGCCCACCGCTTCAACGAACTCGGCGTGCCGATCCTCCCGCGCGTGCTGTCCGAATGGGCGCACGAGCGGACGGGCATCGACATCCATCCCGGCGCGACGCTCGGCCACCCGGTCGTCATAGACCACGGCACCGGCATCGTGATCGGCGAGACGGCCGAGATCGGCAACAACGTGAAGCTCTACCAGGGCGTGACCCTGGGCGCGCTTTCGGTCAACAAGACGCTGGCGTCGCACAAACGCCATCCCACCATCGAGAACGACGTAGTCATCTACGCCAACGCCACCATCCTCGGCGGCGAGACCGTCATCGGCCGCGGCAGCGTCATCGGCGGCAACGTCTGGATCACCGCCAGCATCCCCGCCAATTCAATCGTTTATCAGCGCAGCGAAGTCCACGTCCGAGCCGGACGCGACGACTTCGAGGCGCCCGACTTCGTCATCTAGCCAATCCCCCACCGCGGCCGGCTTATCGGATCGCCAGCGTTCCACAACTCCAAGGAGATCAGCGTGGCAAAGCTCAACAGCATTCTGGATCTCATCGGCAATACGCCGGAACTTCGAATCAACAAGCTCTTCGACCCGCGCGTCGAGGTCTGGGTCAAGCTCGAGCGCCAGAACCCCGGCGGCTCGATCAAGGACCGCATCGGCCTGTCGATGATCGAAGACGCCGAGAAGCGCGGCGTTCTGCAGCCGGGGAGCATCATCGTCGAACCGACCTCGGGCAATACCGGCGTCGGCCTGGCGCTCGTGGCCGCGGTCAAGGGATACAAGCTCATCCTGGTCATGCCCGAGTCGTTCTCCGTGGAGCGGCGCAAGCTGATGGCCGCGTACGGCGCGTCGTTCGAACTGACCCCGCGCGAGCTCGGCATGAAGGGCGCGATCGCCAAGGCCCGCGAAATCGTGGCCGCCACCCCGAACGCGTGGCTGCCGATGCAGTTCGACAACCCGGCCAACATCGAGATTCACAAGCGCACCACGGCCGAGGAGATCGCTCGCGACTTCCCGGACGGCCTCGACTACATCTTTGCCGGCGTCGGCACCGGCGGCCATGCCAGCGCCGTCGGCGAGGTTCTGCGGCCCCGCTGGCCCAACCTGCAGGTCTTTGCCGTTGAGCCCGAGCTTTCGCCGGTGCTGAGCGGCGGCGCCCCCGGCCCGCACCCGATCCAGGGCATCGGTGCCGGGTTCGTTCCCGGCAACTTCCATCCGGATGCGGTGAACGGCGTCGTGCAGGTTTCCGCGCCGGATGCCTTTCTCTACGCCCAGCGAGCGGCGCGCGAGGAAGGGCTGCTCGTCGGCGTCTCGTCCGGAGCGGTTCTCGCGGCCGTTGCCCGCAAACTCCCGGAAATCAAGGACGGGGCCAGGATCCTGGCCTTCACCTACGACACGGGCGAGCGGTATCTCTCCGTGCCGGGGCTCTTCGACATCGAGCCGGAGAAGGTGACGGTCGCCTGACCACCGCCGAGCGCTCGCCTGGTCCAACGCAGTCCAACGCAGTCCAACGCAGTCCAACGCAGTTGAGTGAGCGGCCGCCCTTCGGGGCGGCCGCTTCCTTTACCACTCCACACAGCGTTTAGCTCCTCGCTCAACTTTGAGCGGCTAACTCAAAGGCGTGAGACCCGCGCTATTTGCCCTTCGGGCACTGCCGGCGGAGGCTCGCGCCGCGGACACTTCCTGGTAGCGCCGGTCGTTGGGCCGGCGAGAAGCCGCGTCCCAGGGAAGTCGCAGTGCATGCGTCGCTGAGCGAACACTTCGATCTTGTGGTTGTGATCTGGGTCCTGGCCCTGGTCTTCAGCTTCTCTCTGGTATCGCTGTCCAAGTCCAACCTGACGCAGGATCAGTGGTCCGCGGCGCCCAAGAGCGGTCCGGTCTGGGACTACCCGACAGAGACAACCGGGCACTGAGCGGCGCGATTACGTGCCGGCTCGGACCACCGGGAAAGTAGGTCGGCTCAACGCCCCTGATCGCGCCCAGCCCTACGCCGGG
>DASVKT010000317.1:0-6196 GCA_036385235.1 Candidatus Limnocylindrales bacterium
TGCGTGCTGGCGAGTGAGTACAGCTGCTGCGGATACGTGTCTGTGAAGCCGAGACACCGATAGCTGAAGGAGTCGGAGTTCGACCAAACGTCGCCGTAGTAGGCGAACGCGCCCTGTGCGGACGCACCGAGCGCAGACACCGCAAGCAGAATGGAAACGAGCAACATTTGGGCTCGTTTCATGAGACCTCCTTTGAGGCGGGAACTAGTGATTTGCGGCGGGCATGGTCAGGCGCGGAATTGGACTTGAGTGCTCCCTCCCTCCCTACTACCAAAGGCGGCCGACTCTGGCCGCCGCCGGCAGTGATGTCGTGCCGGTCCATCGGACTCTAGGGATGTGGTCTTATCCGCGGCTTATCTGCCGCTTATGCGGATCCTCGGCGCGGGACTAGCGGGAGGCCGGGTCGCCTGCGCCGTCGTGATCCATCTTCACGTACTCGATTGGGCCGCAGCGGAACGCCAGATTCACCAGCGCGCGCGGGACGACGAGCAGCCACAAACCGTTGAAGAGGGACACACGCAATGCTCTCCGGAGACGTTCCGGCCGATGCAGTGGCGTCCCGTCGGACCGGCGCTCCCAACGCAGCGCGTCCCAGCCCAGAAACGCGCTGATGCCCAGATACCCAACCACGATAGAGATCAAGCTGCGGCGCCGGCCGGTGACCAGTGAAGCCGCCGCCGCACCCAGCACTACAGGCGGAACGGCCAACTGGCCAACGTAGGTGAGGAAATCAAGGCGCGCGGCGACCGGCAGCTTCTCGCTCCTCATGACGGCAGGCCCGTGCTCAAAGGCGCGACGGAAGGCACCCTCGGCCCATCTCAGCCTCTGGCGCCACAGCTGCCCGGCCGAACGAACGGGCTCCTCCCAAATCTCGGCATCCAGCGCCCAGGCAACCCGCTCCCCCGCCGCCGCGGCTATTCGGCTCGAGAGATCGATGTCCTCAGTCAGCGCCGACGCCCGCCAGCCGCCGACCGAAGCCAGCAGATCGCGCCTGATCATGATCCCGTTGCCGCGGAATTCAGAGCAACCGCCCATGGCCCAACGGCCACGGTTCAGTTCTCCATCGAGCGTCTGCTCGTCGGCCTGAGCCCCGGCCAGCCAGCTGCTCTCCGAATCCAGGATGCGGCGCCGAGCTGTCACGGCCTTGGCACCGGCGGCGAAGTAACCTGCGGCCCGACGCAGGAACCACGGCTCCAGCCGCGCATCCGCATCCAGAACCAGCACGATCTCGCCGTTGCAGATGTCCGGCTGGGCCGCTGTCAGGGCCGCTCCCTTGCCGTCCGGCAGGCCCTCTCCGCGGCGTGCGACAACCCGCGTCACGTCCGCGATGCCGAAATCCACGGCGGCTGCCTTGACCGCCTCTGCGGTCCCGTCGACGGACCTGTCATCAACCACGATCAGCTCGAAGAGCGGCGCCCCATCTCGGCCACCGTAATCCTGGCGGCTTACGTCCGAGACCAGCTGCCGCAGGACCATGGCCTCGTCCCGAGCCCCCACCACGATGCTGAACGTGGGCCGGACAGTCAGATCCCCGAGAGCGTCGGCGGCTTCGTCCGGGGCGATGGGCGGCCTGCGCGACGCGAGTGCCACAGGTACGATACAGCCCAGTGCGACCCCGGCCGTGATCAGCGGCACGGCCTTGCCGAGCTTCTTGTGCCCGGCCAGCAGCCCCACTCCGAAGCCGCCAACCAGGATCCCAAGAGCGGCCCTGCGCCACGCCTCCGGCGTTGAGGTTGCCTCGATCGGAGCCGGGGTCAAAGCGGTTCGCCGTCCTTCACGGCACGCCCTCGCCGGATGCGGCGCGCCTTCGCCGCCGGTTCGGGTTGTTCCGTGCCCAGATCGCTTGGCGATATCGCGACGGTCAGCAGGTCGACTGGGGCCCCGCTCGGGGTTGAGGGGGCTCGCGCGGAGTTGTCCGAGGCGCGTGATCCGGAACTGAAGATGCTGGCCAGACCCCACAGGCCCACGATGATGCCCACGGCGAAGATCACCGGCTCGCGGCCGACGAGGTCCGACACCGGCCCGACGATGATCAAGGGCGCCAGGCTGGCGATGGAGACGAGCATGTTCAGGACGCCGAACACGCGCCCTCGGACATCTTCGTGCAATTCCTCCTGCAGCTGGGTCTGGGCAGCGATGGCCACGATCGCGTAGGCGGCACCGATGAAGAACGCCAGACCCATCACCAGCGACAGAAGCGACACTACCCGGCTGGCTTCCTCGACGCCGGTCGAACTCGCCCTGTCCTGGAGAAAGCGCGATATCGGTCCCGCCCACGCCAGAACGGACAGGAGAATGCCGACGCAAATCATGCCGGCCTCGATCGTCCTGCGACGCGGCAAGTAGCGGCCGTAGGAGTTGAGGACCAGAATCCCCATCATGATGCCGAGCCCCATAGGCAGGACGATCAGGGCAAAGTCCTTGTCGCCCAGTGCCAGCGTCTTCGTCGCGAAGTTGGGCCCGACGACCCCAAGGATTCCAACGAGAGCACCGGCGAAGCCCAGATACGACAGGGACCAGCCGATGTTCCGGTTGCTCCGAATGTAGGCGATGCCCTCGAAGAACTGGCTGAACATCGTCGAGACGGCCCGCTCCGCGTCCGCCACCGTCTGACCCGCCGTGGCTGAGACGGCCGCACGAGGGGCTGGAGGCAACGTCCAGCAGAAAACGGCCGCGATCAAGTACAGGGCTGCGACGATGACGATCAGGACTTGAGCGTTCGCGAGAGCGACGACGATCGGGCCCAGCAGGGCAAACCCCAGGACGAAGGCCACATTCATTGTCAGGGTGAAGAGCCCATTGGCGGGCACCAGCTGATTCTTCGGAACCAGCAAAGGGATCATCGATGCCTCTGCCGGCGCAAAGAATGTCGTCACCGTCGCGACGAAAGCCATCAGCACGTAGATCAACAGCAGGTTGTTTCCGACCAGCACGATGGCCAGGAAGGCAATGCCCCGAATGATGTTCGTTATCACCAGAATGTGCCGCTTGTCCGCCCGGTCGACGAAGACTCCGGCGATGGCGGAGAAAATTATGGCCGGCACCAGGAAGCAGACGAGCAAGACGCTGACGGCGCTACTGGACTTGTAGGCGAACGCAATGCTAATCGTCAGGCCGTACATGACCATATTGCCGCCGACCTGAGTGGCCAGCTGCGACAGCCACAGGAGCAGAAATGGGCGGTTGCTCAGGACGGCGGAGGTCTTGACCTCATCCGGCCGTGGCCCGCGCTGGCGGGCCCCCTCCTCGGCAGGGCCTGCAGTTCCAGGCGACGTACGGCTTGTCAACTGTCTTGACCGCCGTGGTTGGCCTGAGTGTCGCGTGGCGTCGGCGAAACGGCCTGGCTCATGGCCACGCTGCCTCGCTCTACGAATCCGGTCAGACGTCGCTCCAATGTTCTACGGTCCAGCAGGACATGTCGTTCGCACCTCCGGCAGCGCAGACCGATATCGGCACCGAGCCGGTCGATCAGCCACTCCTGCCCTCCGCATGGATGCGTCCGCCTGAGGGTCACAACATCGCCGAGCAAGAACTCGACGACCCGAGACTCTTCGGCACTCACCTTGACGGCCTGAATTGAGAGAATGCGAGCGCGTCATCCATAGCGGTCGCTCAATCTATCAGAGCCGGCGGTTTGCGTCCGGGTTCGAGCGCGCCGAGGTGATCAGGAAAACAGCAACGACGACCATGACCGCGCCTACGGCCGCCAGAAGGCCGGCGAGAACCATGACACCGGTGTTCCCCGGTCGGCTGCCCGACGACTGCGACGGCCCGCCGGTGGCATTCGGCCCAATGCTCGATCCGGCACCGCCGGCCGAGTTCCAGCCCGGAGGAAGCGGACCTGTCGGCGCGGGCTGAGGGCCGTACTTGGTCGGTGTCGCACCAATCTCGGTTTCCCAGGCCATGTCGAAGCCTTTGACGTCAACGCCGAGCGCGGCGGTGAACGCTTCATCGTCCGAATCGCCGCCTCCGTAGGCCTGGACGAGTTTGAGGATTGCCGGCTGGCCGTACTTGCGGACCATGAAGTCGACGGCAGATACCGCCTCGGCATAGGCAAGATAGATCCGGGTGGAGTCCATCGGGAAGAAGTCCGTCAGGGCGAGCAGGGACGACAGAGTGCCGCTCTTGACGGCTGCGGTGACTTGCTGCCGGCTGCTCGAGTCGTATCCCTGGGAGATGTACTGCGCGAAACCTTCGTCAAGCCAGCGCGGGGTGCCGTGGTATGGGTTGTGGGCCGCGTCCCAGAACACCACGTGCGTAACCTCGTGGGGCATGACCTGGGCCGCGTAGCTGCTGTCGCCGTTGGCAACCACGCTGAAGGTGATGCGGTACTCCGGCTCGGCAACGCCGCCGACGGTGTCCGGCTGGTTGAGGCCCTGCTGAAAGACGCTCTGACTGGGGTACACGTAGTAGTCGATTGGCTGGGTCTCAGTGACGCCGAACATCGCCGACGCCCGGGTCGCCCCGCCGTCCGCGAGTGTCAACAAGCTCTGGGCAAATGAGGCGGATGCGTCCAGGTAGTGAACCCGGACGACCTTGCCCGTGAGCATCTTCCAGGTGAAGCGGTCGTCGGCGTAGATGAGGTTGATGTCGGGACCGTCTTGAACGGTTCCGTCGGAAAGCACGACCTCGAAGTTGGCGACGACCGGGGCGAATGGGAACAGGGAACCACCGGACGTGTCCACCGTCGCGGTGAGTGTTCCGGACCCGGGACTCTTGACCGGAATGACCTGCGGACCGGCCGAGTCGTATGGGAGACGAACCAGGAGGCTCGCGGACGTGATGCTGCCGGTGTAGGGCTGCGTGAACGTCATGTCGGTGCCGAACTTGGACTGCCCGGAGCCCGTGCCGAATGTGACCGATGCGGCGGAAGCCGTTCCGGCCAGGTACATGACGGCGAAGGCGGCGGAGAGCACGGCGCCAAACAGACGACGCAGCGCGGGGTGGCTCTCCACGAAGATCCTCATCACGCGGCCCAGGCCAGGCCGGCGTACCGGACGATGCCCTGGCTGTTGGGTATTGCACCGAGCAGACCCTTGGCCGCCAGGGAGTAGCCGACGCCGTAATCCACCGGTATCACCGGGGCTTGATCGCGGACGATCAATTGGGCGGCATCGAAGCCGTCCTGCATAGAGGCGGCGTCTGTGGCCGAGAGGGCGCGGGTCAACGCCGCGTCGAACGGGGCGCTGGTCCACTTTCCGAAGTTGTTGGGCTGACCGGAGCCGAGCAGGATGCCCAGGAAGTCGTTGGCGCCGGGATAGTCCGCAACCCAGCCCATCTGCCACATTGCCGGCGAGTCGGTCAGCAGCTGATCGTTGTACGTGCTGCCGTCGACCTGCCGGAACGACATGTCGATTCCAAGGTTGTCATGCAGTTGGCGGATGATCGCGCTCTCAAGGCTCTGGCCGTCGCCACCGGCCGTCACGAGAGTCACCTTCGGGAAGCCGGCGCCGTTCGGAAAACCGGCCTGAGCCAACTGTGCCTTGGCCTGGGCCAGGTCGAACTTGGCCCCGAAATCTGTCGTGCTGTGGCCGGGCACGCCCGTGGGAACCATTCCCGTCGCCGGGACCATTCCGGGAATTGCCTCCAGTGTCACGATGCGGCGCCAGTCAATGCCGTACTCGAAGGCGAGACGCACATGAACGTCGTTGAACGGCGCCTTGATCGTGTTGAATCCATAGTACTCAACAGACGCCGAAGGTTCGGCTCTCAGAGAGGGACCCAGTCTCTTGTCGTATTGGATCCAGGTGGCCTCCTGGGCGTAGATCGGGGCATAGTCCAACGTGCCCGCCTCGAAGGCGGCAACCGCGCCATTCGACCCGGCGTCGTTGACCACATCAACCGTCGAGATGGCCGGCTCGCCGGCCCAGTAATGCGGATTCGCAGCCATGGTTGTCTCGGTTTGCGTCAGAGCGGTGAGGATGTACCCACCGCTACCGACGAACGTTCCCGGCTTCAGAACCCCCGGATCTGAGTCGATGTTCGGCGGCACAACTGCCAGCGACGGACTCGAAACGATGGCCGGGAAATCTGCCGAGGCGTAGGAGAGATCCACCTGGACGTCGCCGCTGCCCACGGCATGAATTCCGACGGCCGAGGCTGGCCCCGTGCCTTCGCGGTACGCCCGTGCGCCGACTACGCCGTCCAGCAGCGGAGCGAGCTGACTCGGCTTCGCCGGCGCCAGGACACGCATCCA
>DASVKT010000318.1:0-2183 GCA_036385235.1 Candidatus Limnocylindrales bacterium
GTGCTCAAGACGCTGCCGGGCTCTGCCCATGCCATCGCTGCCGCGCTGGACCGGACTCGCTGGTCGGAAGTCGTGGGCAGCATCGCCGGCGACGACACGGTCTTCGTCGCGTTCGCCGACCGCATGTCCATGCAGCGGATCAGGGGCAGGCTGGCGTCGCTGGGGCAGTAGGCGCCAGTCGGGTGGCCCATGGCTTCGTTGGTCCCTGCGGGCGCTCACTCACGCGGGCTCGGGTGCGCTCGTTCTCGTCCTCGGTCCCGCCTCGCCCCAAAGCCAGCTTGCTGGCTCGCCGCCGGCCTGGCGCCTTGGTCACCGGTCGGGCGGCCCATCGCTTCGTTGGGCCCTGCGGGCGCTCACTCACGCAGGCTCACTCACGCACGATCGGGTGAGTTCGAAAGCCAACGCAGTTGGCTCCGGGTCCTCGGTCCCGCCTCGCTCCAAAGCCAGCTTGCTGGCTCGCCGCCGGCCCGGCGACCACCGGACTTACCGCAGACGCAGACCAGCCCCGGCTTCCGGGGAGGAGGAGGGGAGGATCCGGAAGGCGGGGCTGGTGGTATTGCTTTGTTGATCCAGATAATGATCGGTGCACCTTCAGGATCACAGCCCACATTCGTCCCTCCCCGGTGGGGACCTCCGTTCTGGTGCAAACGAGGGTGGTCCAGCCATTGGAATGCAGTAGGAAACCCCGCTCGGATCGGCCCGGCTCAGCGTCTGACGAGGCTCGGCCGATATCACTCGGCCGACATCTCTTTGACACGGGCAAAGGCGGCGGCTAGGATACGCCGCGTCTGAACTTCAGGGCGCCGCCATAGGTGCGCCTGAAGTTCTTTTCCTTATCCCGGGCCTAACGGGCTCCGGAGCTTCACCGGCAAACGCCGGACGGACAAGAACGGGAGTCTTCCGCGGTGCAGAACAAGACCCAATACATCTCGGAAGAGGGCCTCGCCAAGCTTCGAGCGGACCTGGAAGAGCTGGTCAACGTCCGGCGCCAGGAGATTGCCCAGCGCATCCACGATGCCAAAGAGCACGGCGACCTGGCCGAGAACGCCGAATACGAAGACGCAAAGAACGAGCAGGCCTTCGTCGAGGGACAGATCCAGCGGCTGGAAGGGCTCGTCAAGAACGCCATCATCATCGACGGCAACCTCGGCACGGACCACGTCCAGATCGGGTCCACCGTCAAGGTCGATGGTTCGGACGGCAAGGAGACCTTCACCATCGTCGGCTCCACAGAGGCCAGCCCGCGTGACGGCAAGATCTCAAACGAGTCCCCGGTTGGTAGAGCGCTGCTCGGCAAGCACAAGGGTGAGTCCGTTCTCGTCAAGGTGCCGGCCGGCGACTTCTCCTACAAGATCCTCGACATCAGCTAGAACGCCGCGATGTACTGGGCGGATGAGCTGGCTGCGTCCCTGAGTGGGCCGCAGATTGTCAACGATTCCAAGTCCCCGTCGGGAACCGTCCATGTCGGCTCTCTGCGCGGTGTTGTGCTGCACGACGCGATCCATCGCGCGCTGCTCGGCGCCGGCCTGACCTCCAGGTTCCTCTACGGCGTCGACGATATGGATGCCATGGACTCGCAGGCCAAGCTGACGCCGGACGCGGTTGAAAGGTACATGGGCGCGCCGCTCTCGCGCGTGCCGGCTCCCGAGGGAGGCAGCGCCGCCAACTACGCCCGTCACTTCGTCGGCGAGATCTTCTTCAAGACCTTCGAGCCGCTCGGCATCAAGCCGGAGTTCTATTGGGTCAGCGAGCTCTACGCCGCCGGCAAGATGGATCCGTACGTGAAGCTGGCGCTGGATCGGGCGGATCGGGTCCGCGAGCTTTACAGCCGCGTCAGCCACGTGGAGAGGTCCAGCGAATGGCTACCGCTCCAGGTGATCTGCGAGCAGTGCGGCAAGATCGGGACCACATACGCCACCGATTGGGACGGCTCCACAGTCGCCTACGCTTGCAAGCCGGAGATGGTTTCCTGGGCGCGCGGTTGCGGTCATGAGGGTCGCGTCGCGCCGTTGGGCGGCCAGGCCAAGTTGCCCTGGAACTTGGAGTGGGCCGCCAAGTGGGGTCTTCTCGGTGTCACGGTTGAGGGTTGCGGCAAGGACCTTGCCACTGCCGGTGGCTCGCGCGATCGCTCCGATGCGATCAGCCGCGAGGTTTTCGAAGTGGAACCGCCGCGCAACGTGACC
>DASVKT010000319.1:0-1887 GCA_036385235.1 Candidatus Limnocylindrales bacterium
CCGATCGGCGCGCGATCCTTACAGTGGCAAGATGTCTTCATCGGTGTATTCGCGCCGCCAATCCTGAAAGCTGCGCGAAGAACCGAGCCAACCGATCAAGCCCCAGGTCGGTCCAAATTGCTCCCCTCGCTGATCCGCGCTGCCCTGATCGTTTCACCAGGCGGAAACCGAAAAGGAATCCCGGACAGGACTCGGCCGAGGCTCAAAGCCGTCGATTTGTTGTACGGCCACCAGATGGCAATCGCCCGGGCTGGCACGTTCCGATCTGACCCGAAGATGCGTTTGTCCGGTACAGCCGGACAACTTCGCCACTCTGCGAGTGATAGCGCCCCGACGATCCGCGCCCAGGAGACGCCTGGCACAGAATTGGGGCCTTCGCCGGCCGTCGAGGCGCCCAGTAGGAGCCTAATCGCGCAGTTCGGCCGCGCTTTCGACCCCGCCGGGACTCGATCGTTGCGTCTGCGGTCAATCTTGTCCGGTACAGCCGGACATTCGCAGGATCCCGCCGGCGTCGGCTCGCACCGGCGCGCGGCGACGGCGACGGCGACGGGCGATCCTCCTCCAGATCAGGCCACTGGCCGCAAAGCGTCCCAACCCGGGCATTGCCGGGACGCGAGACCACCCAGAAGACCGCAGGCCAGATAGTAGGCGTCCACGATCCCCTACCACTCCTACCTGTAGTTCGGCGCGGACCTTGCCAGCTCGATGTCGTGCGGGTGGCTCTCGATCTGGCCGGACTGGGTCAGCTGGACGAAGCGGGCCTTGACGCGCAGGTCGGCGATCGACTCGGCGCCGCAGTAGGTCATGCCGGCCTTGGTGCCGCCGATGAGCTGATACAGAATGCCGGCCAGCGGCCCTTCGACGGAGATGCGGGCCTCAACGCCTTCCGGGACGAGCTTGTGGCGATCGACCTGCGGATAGCGGTCGCTGCCGGCGGACATGGCGCCCAGGGAGCCCATGCCGCGATATTCCTTGACCACGCGGCCGCCGACGCGCTCGGACTCGCCGGGGCTCTCCTCGGCCACTGCCAGGAGGCGTCCGAGCATGACCGAATCCGCGCCCGCGGCGAGCGCCTTCACGATGTCGCCCGAATATCGGATGCCGCCGTCGCCGACGATCGGGACATCATGCCCGTGAGCCACGGCTGCGCACATCATGATCGCGGTGAGCTGCGGGACGCCGACGCCGGCCACGATGCGAGTGGTACAGATGCTGCCCGGCCCGATGCCCACTTTCACGCCATCGGCGCCGGCCTTGATGAGCGCGGCTGTGCCTTCCGGAGTGGCCACGTTCCCCGCCACGAGGTCGATCGCCTCGCCGTACGAAGCGCGGTAGCGGTGCAGGGCATCGATGACGTTGAACGTGTGGCCGTGGGCAGTGTCCACGCAGAGCGCATCCACGCCCGCCTTCACGAGGCCTTCTGCCCGAGCAATGGAGTCCGAGCCCACGCCGACGGCCGCGGCCACGCGCAGGCGACCATGCGAGTCCACATTGGCCAGCACCGCGTCCACGGGAACCGGCGCCGCCTTGACGCGAGCCACCTGCTCGGCCTGGCGCTCCGGGGCCTGGTTGCGATGGATTACGCCGATGCCGCCTTCAAGGGCGATGGCGATGGCCATGCCGTCTTCGGTGACAGTGTCCATTGCGGCGCTGACGATCGGCGTGTTGAGCTTGATGTGGCGCGAGAAGCGGCTGGCCACGCTGGCGTCGCCGGGCAGAATCTCGGAGTACTGCGGGATCAGGAGAACGTCATCGAAGGTGAGCCCCAGCAGTGGCTGGCTCAGAACCGCGGCGGCCACCTGGGCCGCGCCGTTTTCCGTTTGCGTCGTCATCTCGCCTCCATCCTCACTTCGCCGCTCGCTCGGTCGACCGTGCCGGCCGATCCGC
>DASVKT010000320.1:0-3982 GCA_036385235.1 Candidatus Limnocylindrales bacterium
ATCGTGGCCGTCTCGATCGAGTTTTCGTTCGTCTGCTGGGGCTCCGGGGCTTTCGGTCTCGCTCGCCGGGGCCCTGCTGCTCGGATTCGGCGGTGGCGCCCTCGGAACTCATGTGAACGTTGCATTGGGATCCTCCGGGGAGGCGCGGAGCCGCAAGCTGTTGGGCCAGGCCAATGCCCTGGCTATGGTCGCTGCCGCAGCCGCGCCGCTGGCCATCGGAGTTGCGGCATCTTTCCATTTCTGGCGGATCGCGCTGCTTCTGCCGATCGTGGGATTCGTCGCCCTGGCGGCCTTTCGACCGAGAGAGGAGGAGGCGCCGGCGCCGATTCGGGGTCCCAAGACCGCCCTGCCGGGGTCGTACTGGTTCGTCTGGATCTTCCTCATCGTGGCCGTCTCGATCGAGTTTTCGTTCGTCTTCTGGGGCTCGACCGTCGTCGGCCGAACGACCGGCATCTCCAGCGCCGACGCGACCCTGCTGGCGAGCCTGTTCGTCGTAGGGATGTTCACCGGGAGGGCCGCGATCGGGAACGGGATCGGCGCCGGGCGAGGGATCCGAGGTCTGATGGCGCTGGGTCTTGCCATCATCCTCGTCGGGACTGGTCTGATCTGGGTTTCCACGAGCGTGATCGTTTCGGGACTGGGTCTCTTCCTCGGCGGCCTCGGCACGTCGGGGCTCTGGCCTCTTGGGATCACCATCGCCATGCAAGGTGCACCGAAGGCCCAGATGCAAGCCGCCGCTCGAGCGGCACTCGCCTCCGGCCTGGCGGCCCTCGTGGCGCCATCGGGCCTCGGGCTTCTCTCCGATGAGGTCGGTGTGGTTTCCGCGTGGCCGGTCATCCTGATTCTGGCGGCGGCAGGCCTGGTGATCCTCGCTGTGACACCAGCTTCCGCGCCCGCCGTGGCGCGCGACCCGGCGCCCACGCCCCAAGGAGCGACGGCTGCCGGACCAGGTCCGTAGCGCGGGTCAAGCTGCCGCCGTTCGAGTGTTCTCATCCTCACACCTGCCACCTGCGGGCGGCTACCGTGCTCGATCTGAGGGGCGAGATATGTCGCCCTGCACGGAATCTGCGAGGGTAACCGGCCGTTGGACACGACCCGATCTGGCTCGTGACTGAGCCGCGCCAGCTGGTGAATGGAAGATGTTGATCAGGGCCGATCGTCTGGACACGAAACTCAGCCGCTGCTCGGTCTGCAAGCACCCGATTGCACCGCATGCCGGTCCGGGTTTCCGACGCACGGCGCTGATCGAAGACGGCCTAACGTTGTGCGACGTGTGTGCGCCGTCGGGCAACCACCAGCCGGCCCGCTTCGCCCGCTAACGGAATCGATGCGCTCGGGCCCGAGCACACCGCTGGCCGCGCTCTTCGTCGGGGGTGTCGAGCCGACACTCGGATTCGAACCGAGGACCTGCTGTTTACGAAAAGGCTGGTCTACCGCTCTCGCCGGGCGGCCCGGAGGCGAAACAGCCAGACAACAACCCAGCCGGCCGCGATCGACCCGGCGACGGCCGGCGACCGCAGCCGCCTCGTCAGCCCGGGAGCCCGCTCGTCGATCCGCGCGGCGAAGGCTGCAGCTCCGACCACGGTGAGCGGCCCGAGCGGGTGAAACGCCACGCTGTCGCCGAGCCGACCGTGCAGAACGGCGCTCCACGATCTGGAGAGCCCGCACGTCGGGCACGGCAGACCGGTGAGCCGGCGGAATGGGCATAGGACGGGGCCACGAGCGAGACGGCCGGCGTCAACGAGCCAGGCGATCAGGATCGCGGCGCCGGCGAGGCGCCGGTAAGGAAAGGGATCGGACCGCGAGCGGCTCGAACCCAGTTCCTCACGCAAGCTCAGTTCCGCTTGAGCGGCAGGCCGTTGGCATCCTTGAGGTCGCCCGTGGCAATGCGGATCAGGTCGATCAGCGCCCAGATCCCGCAGCCGCCGAAGGTGATCAGCTTCAGGACCCCGAGGCCCGTGTAGCCGAGGTAGAACCGATCAATGCCCAGGACACCGACGAAGAAGGAGATGATGAGCGCGGTCAGCCACTCCTTGTCCGAGAAGACCCCCGGGATGTCTCCGACGATGAACCAGCTTCCGGTACCGTCGGCCCGGCGCACCATCGCGTTCGGCTTCAAATAGCCGGCCCGAGCCTGCATCTGGAGGTCGACGACCGAGAATGGCCCTTCCTCGGCTCCCATCCTCTGGACGATGAACGTGTAACCGGGCGTCACGTTTATTCCTCCCAGGTGGCCGACGAGCGGCGGAAGGCCTTCCGGGCGAAAGTGACGGCCCGGAGCCCCCCAACGTGGTCAGGCGTCGGCAAGAGGTCCATCGTGCTCGCCGTATAGCACGCCGTAACGGTCGATTCGTTCTGCGAAGGTCGGCCGCGAGGAACGGCCGTGCTCTCGCCCATCGCCGTTTCGAATCGCCGTCCCGCGTTCCAGGAGCGGGGACAGCCGCCGCCGCCGCATGACGGAGCCGGTCCCATTGATCTGGTAGAACGGCGCTACAGGTTTGGGCTTGTGGCGTCCGCAGATGGCTGCGTAGTCATGGGCTCTCGCGCACAACCATCTGGTTCGCGCGCTGCATCTGTTGCGGCAAGCGGCCCCCGCATCGTCGACAGCGAGACAACAGGCTCGATCTGTACTACCGGCCCGACGCCGGCGGTAGGCTCGTCGCGGCGGCACGCGTGGCGGCACCCTCGTCGCGACAAGTGGCCGACTTGCTCAGGAGACGGTTTCATGCGTCCAGGTGCCTGGCGAAGGTGGGTGCCGCTGGCGCTTATGGGCCTAGTCCTGGCGGCCTGCAGCAGTTCGCCGTCGGCGGTGCCGGGTTCGTCGGTAACGCCCGGACCATCCGCCTCGATGCCGTCCAACCTGCCGAGCGCAGTTTCGTCGCCGTCCCCGTCTCCAACCGCAAGCAAGGGACCGCCCACCGCCCAGTTCTCCATCACCGGAACCGCAGGTCTCACGGGGCCGGTGACAGCCCAGAGGATCACCTGCAATCGGCCCTCGCTCGATGGCCCCGAGATCGACTTCATCGGTCAGTCCGGCACGACCGGCCCAATGATCGTGATTTTCGCGCAGGCGGGCCATGTCGAGGTACGCGTCGGGACAGGCTCCGCCGCGACGCTTCGGTTGCGTACGTTCGTCGGCACCGGCGTCACCAGCTTCAACGCGGCGACGGGCGTGGTCCTCGATACCACTTTGACTGAGACCACCGACGCCGCAACCGCGACGGGCGGCCTCGGGGCGCTGAGCTCGATCTCGGGCAGCATCGACTGTGGCAATCAGCAACCAGGGTCGGCCAACGTCGTGGTCAGCGGGCTCTCGCCGTACGGGCAACTCAATGGTGCCCTAACCAGTGTCGCCGTCACGTGCACCGTGACCGCGTCAGGCACGTTTGTCGGAATCGCCGGCCTGGGCATGGCCGGAACGACCCCCGTCCTGGTCTTCGTGACTGCGAGCACCGGGCTGCTGCAGGTCGCCGTCGAGACCAAGACGGCCGGTAGCTTCTATACGATCAAGGGCGCCGCGGTGACTACGCTGGTCCCGGGCGGAGCAACGATGTCCGGCGACGTGAATGAGTCGGTGCCCAGCGGATCGACTCCATCTCCGAACCTACTTCACGTGACGGGCACTGCAACCTGCGGGACGACGATCCAGCAGTAGGCCGCGGGCCGCAGCGAGCGTGTCCCCTTGTAGAGCGTCTGAGCGGGGGCCAGTTGCTCGTGGCTTCGCTTCGTCGGCACCCATCGGCACTGTTGCGCCTTGACTGTGGCTCTCACAGTACGGACCAGAGGTGGCCTCATGTTCGCAGGCTCGAGTAAGGCACAGATCGCGCGTACCTCGATCATCGTTGGCATCCTCGCCGCCATCGCATTCTTCGTCTACCAGACCGGGGTGCTCAAGTCGCCCGCGGTGCATGTGCGAAACGAGAGCTCGGTTGAGGTGAACGTTGTCGTCCAGGGCAATCCGGGTAGCGCCACCTCCACGGTC
>DASVKT010000321.1:0-6816 GCA_036385235.1 Candidatus Limnocylindrales bacterium
CCGCAGGAGCCTCGCCCGCAGGAGCCTCGCCCGCAGGAGCCTCGCCCGCAGGAGCCTCGCCCGCAGGAGCCTCGCCCGCAGGAGCCTCGCCCGCAGGAGCATCGCCCGCCATCACTTCACCTCAGTGGCCCCGCGGCCGTACTGAGCCAGGAAAGTTTCCTCCAGGCTCGGTTCACGGCTGAGGAAGTCCGTTACACCCAAACGGGCGGCCGTTTGAACGACGGGCGTGATGGGGCCCAGGACTCGCATCCGCAGAATGTGGTCTTCGGCCTGTACGTCAGTGACGCCGGTTATCTTGGCGAATTCGGCGGCGGGCGGATCGCCGGCGAAACGAAGCTCCACCTGATGGTGGGCCAGGTCTCGCAGCGCATCCACTCGGTCCGTCCGGACGATCAAGCCCTCGCGGATGATGGCGACGCGGTCGCAGCTTCTCTCAACCTCGCTCAGGATGTGGCTGGAGAGGAAGACGGTGCCGCCGTCCTGGACCCGCTCTCGCATGAGGGTGAAGAAGGTCTGCTGGACGAGCGGGTCCAGGCCGGAAGTGGGCTCGTCGAGGAGGAGAAGTTCCGGCTTGTTCTGCAGCGCGGCAACCAGGCCGACCTTTTGCTTGTTGCCCTTGGAGTACTCGCGGAAGCGGCGGCTCGGGTCCAGATCGAAGCGCTCGATCAGCTGGGCCTGGTAGGCCTTGTCCACGCCACCGCGCAGGTTTCCGAAGTAGGTGAGGGTCTGGCCGCCGGTCAGCCTGTCGTAGAGCGCGAACTCGCCCGGCAGATAGCCGATGCGGCGGTGGATGGCCGACGGGTTGGCCGACGACTCGATGCCGAAGACGAAGGCCCTGCCGCTCGTCGGCCGGATGAGGTCCAGCAGGACGCGAATCGTGGTTGTCTTGCCGGCGCCGTTGGGACCGAGGAAGCCGAACACTTCACCCAGCTGGACTTCGAGGTCCACATCGACGATGCCGCGGTGCGAGCCGTACGACTTGGTCAGCTTCTCGGTTCGGATGACGGCCGTCATGCGGTGACCCTCCAGGCCTGCACAGGGCGCCATGGCAGCGACGCCTGACTGAACGCTCGCGTTTCGAAAGCCGGCTCCGTCGCGGGGTGATGGTCGATTGTGTCGATTCTGCTCTCGGCGGCCATTCGGTCAACCCCCTTGGACACATCAATCGATGTCGCGCCGCCTCATTCCCAAGGCCCCGACCAGCAGACCGCCGGTCGCGATGACCAGGCAGGCGACCACTCCGGCCCAATCCCAGACCCCGATCATGGCCATGCCCATGTGTGAACTCAAGGCCAGCTGGTGGATCCAGTCGGGCAGTTTCAAGGGTGGCACGAGCAGGTCTATCAGGGCCGTGGCGATGACCGCCACGGCGGCCATCTCGCCGGCGATGGTGCTGCGGAAAACGCCGCCGACGGCAAAGCCCACGCCGGCGGCCGCGGCGGCATACAGAGCCATGGTCAGCGCGCCGACGACGGGCGTGGCGATGTCGCCGCCCGCATAGGCCACGCCCAGGGCGATGCCGGCCGCGGCCACGGCCACCATGACTGCGATTGCTCCGAAGACCCCGAGGCCGCCCGAGATGGCCCAGCGCGCCCGCGCCATCGGCGTGGCCAGGAGCAACTCCAGCCGGCCGTCACTCTCGTCCGAGGCCCAGCCTGACACCAGTGTCGAGGCAGCCAGCCCGGCGACCAGCAGACCTATGCCGATGAACATGAGCTGCAGGAACCCGTTCGGCGAGGCCAGGTCGTAGGCGGGGAAGATGGTGTGCAGCATCTTCGTCAGATCCGGCGAGCCCTTCAGTTCGTCGGCGAAAGAACGGCTTGAGGCGGCCATCATCCCGCCGTAGACCGCCAACCCGATGCCCCACGCAAGGGCCGTCGGCAGCCGCTCGCCAAAGGATCGTCCGATCGGCCCGCGTGTGCCCAGCAGGGCCTCCGGCATGGCCGGGACGGGGATTGCGTTGCTGGACCCCAGGTCCCGCCGCGCGAAGGCCTCGACGCCGACCACATACAGGACGACCGTGACGATGGCGACGGGGACCAGGGAGGGCCAGTCGTATAGACCGGCGAGGGGCAGATGGCCGGCCGTCCAGTAGAACCAGGTGAGATGCGCCGGCCCAACCAGAGCGGGCACGGACGAGGCATAACCGCCCACGACATAGCCGCCCAGCAAGACGCCTCCGGCGATGCCGGCCGCGCTGCCCCGGCCCAGGAACGGCGCAAGCGCCCATGCCACGGAACCCGAGGCGAGCCCGATCAGCGCCACCCACAGGGCGAAGCCGACGCATGCCCCAATCGGCAGCGCGTCGCCCGGCAACTTGCCAAACGCGTTGGTGGATGCCCAGGCGACGATGGCCACTAATGTCATCACGGCCGTCATGCCGGTCACGTGCGCGGCGAGCTTCTCCACGGCGATTCGCCGCCGCCCGAACGGCGAAGCGGCGACCATGTCCAGGCTGCCCCGGCGCGACTCGGCGGCGAGCGTGCCGGACAGAGCCACGATGGACCAGATCGCGGCGGTCATGGAGTACATCGGGCCGTACTTCCAGGAGAAGTAGCCGCCCACCGTGTCGACGTTGACTGGGTTGCCGATGATGCCCCGCATCACGGTTGGGATGTCCGTGGCAAGCCTGGCCAGCTCGGCGCGCGATGACAGGGTGGAGTAGGCGGCGCTCAGGGCCGCTGCCCCATAGAGCATGACGCCGCCCAGCAGGCCGGCCGCGATCAGGAGCGCCATGCGCGAGTCGCGCAGCGTCTTGGCGTAGATGCTCCCGAAGCCGTAGATGCGGCTCCAGAGTGGCATGGACGGCGCCCGGTGCAGCGTCGGGATGCCGGCCTCTGCTCTCATCGACTCACCTCGGTGACTCGCCTCGGTGACTCGCCTCGGCGACCTCACGGCCGTGTTGGGACGGGAACAACTCGATTCGATGGTCGAATTGTCGTCTCCTTCGAGTTCGCGGTCTATCGCCGAGTGGCCCTTTCGGCCGGCAAGGACCGCCACCGGATACGCGGTGAAGTGCCCCGGGCTGATCGATAGGATCACCTCCGTCGGAGTCGTGCCCGCCATCCCGATCCCGATTATCGAAATCCGTGATCCGAGGAACGGCAACTGGTGCAAGGCCGCGCCCGGCCAGAACCTCAGAGTGGCGATGGTGGGGCCGTTCGGACTCGGGCGGATCGTTGCACCGGCGGCCGGCGTGGCTCCGGTGCCGACGTGCTACGCGTCCGGAAGCGGGACTGTGGTCAGCTCTGAGGCCTGGATGCCCTGGGCCGGCGCCGCCTACCGACCATCTGCGTTCCGCGACCCAGGAAGGCCACGGGTCTCGCCGATACCTCTGGGGATGGACGCCGGGTATCTGTCGCGGGGCCTTGCCGCGTGCAAGCGCGTTGCAGGCGTGTTCGTCTGCCTGGCGATCCTATTCAGCGCCGGTTGCTCGAGCGGTGCGTTACCGACCTGCAGCCCCAAAGCGGCCTCGTGCACGCGCGTCCTGTTCCTCGGCAACAGCTACACGTACGTCAACGACCTGCCGGGGACATTCGGGAAGCTGGCCAATTCGGCCGGCCGCCAGGTGGAGGTAGCAGTCGTCGCGAATGGCGGCGAGACCCTGGCGGACCACGCTGCCTCCACCGATTCCACAGGCCGGATCGCATCCGAACACTGGAACTATGTGGTTCTCCAGGAACAGAGCGAAACGCCGGCGAGTTCCTCGGGGGCTCAGTACTACATGTATCCGGCTGCCAGAACCCTGGCCGCTAGGGCAGAGGGGGTCGGCGCCACCCCGATGTTCTTCATGACCTGGGCCCATCGAGATGGGCTCCCGTCGGCCGGCTTGCCCGACTACAAGTCGATGCAGACTTCGATCAACAGCAACTACCTGGCGATCGCCACCGAGTTGCACGTTCCGGTCGCAGCCGTGGGCTACGCGTGGTGGTTCATGCGGCAGGATCATCCGGAAATCACTATGTGGGCAGACGACGGCAGCCATCCCAGTCCGGCGGGAACGTATCTTGCCGCCTGCGTCTTCTACGCCTCGATCTTCCGAACGAGCCCTGTGGGCATCGCCTTCCACGGCGGTCTCTCCGATCGCGACGCCGGGACCATTCAGGACGAGGCCAACCAGCGCGTCTTCGACCCGGCCTGGGACTGGGGATTGCGCTAGGTGAGGTTCGAGTCGGCGCAGTGCCCGGGGCCCAGCAAGACAGAACCGCGGCGCCGAAGCGCCGCGGTTCGAGTGGTTCATGCGATTCGGGCGTGCCGCGGTCACCCATGCGAGTAGCCTGGAGAGGCCGATTTATATCCGTCGCCTCCCGGTGTTGTAATCTACCGGCCCAGACAAGAGCGGCCTTCCTGGCTTCGGGATCGCGGCGAAAGCCGTCGAGGGTCCGGAGCGACGGTGGAAGGCGGCAGGAGATGCGTCCCGGCATGCTCGACACACCACGACCGGATCACATACGCGGCGACCTCTTTCCGGATACGTCGCATTCCCCGTCTCTGGCGGAGTTGGTCGGCTACGAACGGGCCGTCGACATCGTCGACTTCTGTTTCATCGCCAACCCTTACTACCCCACGCCCGGGATGGTCGAGGCGCTTCAGGAGGGCCTCCCGGCGCTCATCAAGAGCTACCCGTCGAGCAACCCGGCGACGACTCAGCAGACATTGGCCGAAGTCCTGGGCGTCGACGCCGAGGATCTGATCGTCGGCAACGGGGCGACCCAGTTGATCGTTTTGATCAACGAGATGCTCGTTGAGCGCATCGGCGTGCCGGTCCCCACCTTCGGCGAATACATCGAGAAGCTTCGCGACCCCGCCTCGGCCGAGTTGTTTGCGCTTCTGCCGGATCGCGACTACCAGCTGGACCTGATGGAGTTCCTCGCCTGGGGCCGCGAGCGCAAAGTGAATGCCCTGCTGGTCATCAACCCGGGAAACCCCACGGGGCAACTCCACTCACTGGAAGAGATGACTTGCTTCCTGGAGGCGGCGCGCGATCTGGACCTCATCGTGGTGGACGAGTCGTTCATCGAGTTCGCCGGAGATCCGATCCCCACGCTCATGCCGCTCGCCGATCGCTTCCCGAATTTGCTGGTCGTTCGCAGCCTCAGCAAGAACTACGGCGTGCCCGGTCTCAGGTTGGGTTTCTGTTACAGCCGCAACCGGGAGACGATCGCGAAGCTGCGCCTTCTCGTTCCAACCTGGCACCTCAACATCCTGGCCGAGTACTTCCTGACGCTGCTGCCCTCGTCTGAGGCCGAGTACCGGGAATCCCTGCGGCGCATAAGCAGCGACGTCGGACTACTCAGGGCTGAGTTGGACGCAATCCCAGGCTTGTCCGCCTACCCGACCGGCTCCAATTTCGTGCTGCTTCGCATCGAGAACGGCATGACCGCGGCCGAATTGCAGGCTCGCCTGCTGGAAGACCACCTGATGTATGTCCGCGACTGCTCGAACAAGGTGGGCCTCGACGACCGCCATGTTCGCGTCGCCTCTCAGGGCCGAGAAGCGGACGCGCGCCTTGTCGAGGCGCTGCGCAAGCTGATGTCGGCGGGAGGCGGGGTCCAGAACGTTCGCTGAATCTTGAAGCCCCTCCGAGGAGGCCTGTCAGGCGATATCCTGCTGAGGCAATCCTGGCTGTCCCGACAAGGGGTTCAATTGGGCGCACTGCTCACAGTCACGCATCTAGACGGCGTTCACGAGAGCTACATCCTGGAGTGCCAGCACGGCGCGACCATCGAGGAGGCCGAGTTCAGTACGATCGAGGCCAGGCAGAGGCTTGTCTCGGCCCTGATGACGCGCCACGGCCTGCCGTATGGATGCACTTGCGCCGCGGAGACGGATCTCCTGGACGCCTATCCCACGATCGATTCCGCCATCGCGATGATCGGCAATGATGAGGGCCAGGGCTTCGCCGACCTCGACGCCGACGCCAGCGCGGACCTGATTCAGAGCATCAAGGACGCGCGCTGCGAGGCGTGTTCGGTCGCGATCCTGGTGCTGCCGTTTCGACAGCCGCTGGTCGTGGCGCCTCTGCACGACGTAATGTGCCCGCTTGCGACGGTGGGACCCGAGGACCGGGTTCGGTAGCCGTCCTAGGTCCCCTGGAAGTTCGGGCGCCTCTTCTCCAGGAATGCCTTGATGCCTTCCTGGTAATCGTCGCTATCGTAGACCTCGCGCCGAAGCGCCTGGATGCGCTCGTACGCCTCAGGAGTCAGCGGCTGGGCGTTGGCCAGCACGCGCAACTCCTCCTTCATGATTCGGTGGACGAGCGGCGAGAGGGCGGCGATGTCTGCGGCGAGCGTAGCGACGGCCCCCTCCAGGTCTTCCTTTGGGACCACGTTGTTGACGACGCCGTAGGTCGCCATCCGCGCCACCGGGATCGGTCTGGCCGCAAACAGCATCTCCTTGAGGAAGTGCATGTCCGCGACCTTCATGAAGTTGAGCGTGCCGGACAGGTTGTACGGGACGCCGAGGCGGGCGGGAGTCAGGGCGAAGGTGACCTCGCTGCTGGCAACCACGAGGTCGCACGACAGGACGAGTTCGCAGGCGCCGCCCCAGACCGAACCTTCCACCATGGCGATGATCGGCGCCGGGTAGGTCTCCACGTTGCGGATGACTTTGCGGAGAGGGTCGTTGTAGGTGAGGGGATCGCGGCCGTTCGTGGGCAGCTCGCGAACGTCGTGGCCCGCGGAGAACACCTTGGAGCCGGAGGCGGCTCGGATGACGACGACTCTCACTTCCGGCGGCCGATAGTCCACAAGCGCCGCCGACAGGTCGTCGATCAGCGTCATGCTCAGGGCGTTGACGGGTGGGCTGGCCAGCGTC
>DASVKT010000322.1:0-1578 GCA_036385235.1 Candidatus Limnocylindrales bacterium
TGACGGGCGCGCTCGAGATGTCGAACGTTGACCTGGCGACGCAGTTCACCGGCATGATCACTGCGGAACGTGGCTTCCAGGCCAACGGCCGCGTCATCACCACCTCCGACGAAATGCTCCAGGAACTCGTGAACCTGAAGCACTAACCCTGGTCCGCGTAAGCGGAACGTGTGATAGTTGCGGCCGGGTCGGCCCAGGGTTCGGCCGCAACTAATTCCATCGGTCTCGACCGATACCTACTCAGGCGAATGCAATGGACGTAGGAACTCCCGTGAAGACAGGAAAGCTCCTCGCGGCGAGCGGCGCGCTCGCGTCGGTTCTCACGCTGATGCTCTCGGGCGCCGTCCAGGCGAACGGAGTCGGCGATCTGTACGTCGCCAGCTCGGCGGGAGTCCTCGAGGTCGAGGTTGCCACCTCGGCCGTCAAGGAAACCATTTCCATTGTGCCGTCGCCGACGGCGTTGGCCTTCAGCCCGGACGGAGCGACTCTCTATTCCACGGGCGGGTCGGCCAACGTCACTCCAATCGACATTGCAACGCTGGATGTCCAACAGGCCATTGCGATGCCCGGCCCCGTTGTCGGGCTGGCGATGCCTTCGGGCCAGATCCTCGTGGGCGCTATCCCAGCCCGTCGAACGCTCGGCTTTGCCGTCGTTCATGGAGGCGCGGTGACGGAGAGCGCTCAGCTGCCCGGCGCCGGCAACTTGATCGCCGCGGATAGACGCGATGCTCGAGTTGCCGTCGCCGAGGCAGGCAAGAGCTGGCTGGACATCGTCGATCCGGCCACAAACACGCTCAAGAAGACCACGGTTGATGGTGGCATCGTGGCCCTGGCCATCGATCGCGACCACGGCGGGGTCCTGGTTGCCACGCAAAACCCGAACTCACTGATACGCGTTGATCTCACCTCGCTGGTCTCCACGTGGACGGTGAAGCTGTCCGCGGTGCCTGTTGCCGTCGCGCCCATGGCTTCGGCCGCCATCGTGAGCAGCGGATCGGACCTGTGGAAGGTAGACGGCAAGACGGCCGCCAAGTTCGCCACTGCGCGCCAGGCGGTCATCGCCTTGACGGCCAGCGACGAAGGCGCCTATGTCCACGCTGCCGAAGCCACCGGAATCGAAGTCTTCGACGCGAAGGGCGCAATGCAGCGGACGATCGAGTTGGCTGCCAACCGAACTCCGGTTGCAATGGCCTCGGTCCCGCGCGGTTCTTCGCTCTACCTCGGCCAGGGCGCCTCCTCGTCCGCCTCGCCTGTGCCGGCCGGCCAGATGCCCGGCGCGCTGGCTACCCCGGTTCCGCCCTCCACTTCGACTGTGGTGGATACGGCTCGCAACATCGTGACCTACCCGCCGGTCCAGGGCGCAGCTGCGGTTGCCGTTGCAGTCCTGTTCCTGTGCTGGCTGTTCGTCAAGTGGTACGACAAGAGGGCGGCGGGGAAGAGCTAGTGTCCCGGCCCGGAGAAGGATCACCGTTTGGCCGCGTTTGGCCGCGTTGGCCTCGTTGGCCGCGTTGGCCGGGTCGTTGGGCTGGCGCCGACGCTGGACCAGGACCAACCGGCCGCTCGCGGGCTTCCCTCGGT
>DASVKT010000323.1:0-8748 GCA_036385235.1 Candidatus Limnocylindrales bacterium
TCGAGGGGCAGCCAATCTGCCCGCTAATTGCCGGTTCCCCGCCGGCTCGCGTCCGAGGCGACGTACCCAAGTGGTTAAGGGGGGGGTCTGCAAAACCCCTATTCAGCGGTTCGATCCCGCTCGTCGCCTCCACTTTCCCTCCCGTCGCCGTCGCAATCCCGGGCCTTCCTATGTCTCATGGCCCGGAGGTGGCATTGCGTCGCGGGACAGGAAGCAAGACTCTCCTGTACGCTCTCGCTACTAGCCGCCGTCCTAGTCTGAGAACCGGAGCTAACGAGTGAGGGGACCAATGGAGTCGTCACGCGGACGCCGCGCCGAGACGAGGGTAGTCGCCGGAGGCGCAGCGCTTCTGGCGGTATATGTCGGAATCATCGTGGCTTGCTTGCCGTGGTGGTCTGTGTCGAGCGCGCTCGGCGTCTCGAACAGCGGCGTCACTGCCACTGCCACTGCTACGCCCAGCCCGCGCGGCATCTCCCTTGCCGCCAGCTCATCCGCAAGCTCGGTGCCATCGGTCGCGCCGAGTGCGGCGGTCGCGCCGAGTGCGGCGGTCACGCCGAGTGCGGCGGTCGCGCCTGCGCCCACAACTCAGCCGACGCCCCGCCCGTACCGCGCGGCCGCGGCGCCGACCCCAGACCAGCGGCGCCTCTATCACGTCCCCATCCTCATGTACCACCGGGTCGTGCCCGTCTCCGAAGCGGCCGATTCGATGCCCCATCTGGTCGTTCCGCCGGCAACGTTCAAACTTCAAATGAAGGCATTCTCCGACGCCGGTTGGCACTCGATCACGATGGCGACGCTGGCGCATTTGCTGGAGGCCGGAGCTGTGATACCGGCCAAGACTTTCGTTATCACCTTCGACGACGGTTGGTATGACGGCTACGAGTACGCCTTCCCGATCATGCGGCAGTTCGGTTTCGTGGGGACCTACTACGTTATCGGCGATCGCATCGGCATTCCGGACTTCCTATCCGCCGAGCAGTTGCGGACACTGGAGGCGGCCGGCAGCGATATCGGCAATCACACCGAAGATCACGTCTCTCTGCCCGGCAATTCTGAGTCCCGGGTCATCAGCCAGGTTGAGAATGGGTCTCAGGAGATTGAACGAGCGGTCGGGCATCGTCCGGTATCGCTGGCCTATCCCATGGGTGGCGTGGACCCCTTCGTAACGGACATCGTCAGTCGCATTCCGGACATCAAGTTGGCCGTAACCACCTGGTACGGCGCCCTGGAAAGTTGGCCGTTGAGGATGGATACTCCGCGCATCCGGGTGAACCCGACTACAGACGGGCCTCAGTTGGTTGCCGATCTGAGCGCTCTGTAGCGGTTTGTTGGTCTATCGCCGGGCCCCACTCGGCCTTACTGGGTGAAGTACCCGGTCACGTTGAGCACGATGTCCGTTGTGGCGCCGACGCCGGAGCCATAGGTCACCGAGATACTTCCACCTGAACCCAGGGCGGCGCGCTAACCTAACGCTCGTGCCGGAGTGGCGGAACAGGCAGACGCAGCGGACTTAAACTCCGCGGCCCGCAAGGGCGTCAGGGTTCGAACCCCTGCTCCGGTACCAATCCACTTGCGATGGCGTGGTCAGGCGCCGCGGCGGAGGCGTTGCGCACCGGCGGCCGCACCTGCACCCGCTGCGCCGGCAGCCGCGACGACGAACTCCGGGATCAGCACCGCCACTCGGAATGCCAGCAGTTCGGGCGGTTCCGGGTTGTCCATGTCCAGCGTCAGGTCTGCGTTGCGTGGCGGCGTCGAGGCCGGGCGCGAGACTTGGGGCGTTGCCGTCCCGTCGTCGCGCTTGTGGCGTCTGGCATGATGCTCGATCGTTTCCGGCGAGGCCCGCAGGAACACCTCGCGATATCCGGGCAGATGCTCGCGGTTCCAGGCGAGGAGTGATGCGTCGACATCCGAGGCCGCCACAATCACCACCAGCCCTTGCTGAGCCAGCACCCGCGCCATCGCGCCGAGTTGGGCCAGCGGCATTGCGCTCTCAACTGTCCACGACATCGTGGCGTCGGCCACGGCCTCCCGGACGTCATCCTCGTCCAGCAGGGCAACGGCCGCTACCGGATGAACGAGAGCCCGGAGGGCATGTGCCAGGGTGGTCTTGCCTGCCCCCAGCGGTCCGTGCAGCCAGACGACGCTCATCGGCAGTTAATGGTGCGGTCAGGTGAAGCTCCCATGCTCGCTGATCCTGTCGCCACGGATCCATCCGGTAAAGGCTGCATCCGTGGTCCCGGACCGGGGAGGAACGAAAGTCCCAGACAAACCAAAAGCGGGCCGCATATGCGACCCGCTTTTGGTTTTGCCCGAGCTAGAGGGCTTGACCCACTGAGCTCAGGTAGTTGCTGAGGTTGCCGCCGATGAGCCCGAGCGCCAGAACTGCCATGATGACGATGAGACTGAGGATGAGTGCGTATTCCGCGAGACCCTGTCCTTCCCCGCGGTGAAGGTTCAAGAACACGATGCCTCCTTTCGCAAACGACGGTTGGCGTTCGTCGCGACGATCGAGCGGGCCGACTGCCAAGGCATTCGCCAGGGCAAGATGATCTTAATGACCCGAGCGTCGGCTTTAGGATAGGCTCATCAGGGGCTATCGCGTGCGGCACTTTGGTACTGCTACTTTGGTCACAGAGTGGAGGCGGGCGAGCCTGCCAGCGGGCGAGTGAGCGCGCAAACACGCGTCCCTGATAGAATTCGCGAGCCTTTCAGCTCCGACCGACCGGCGTTGCCGCTCGTGCATCGGGGCAATCCCATGGGAAGGAGTTCTAGGCGCATGCGCCGATACGAACTTATGCTCGTTCTGCGTCCGGATTTGGCGGACGACAAGGTCCAGAGTTCGCTCGAGCGAACTGCCCGCGCGATCGCCGGTGGTGGCGGTCAGATCGTCAAGCAGGCCCCGTGGGGCCGCCGGCGACTGGCCTATCCGATCGATCATCATCGCGAAGGCTCGTACTACGTCATCCTGTTCGAGGCCCCGGCCACGGCTATCGCCGAGCTCGAGCGCGGCCTGATGATCAGCGAGGAAGTGCTTCGGCACCTCGTCACGCGCGTTGAGCGTCCGCTCCGGGCGTCCAAGGGCCACGAAGCCGACGCCGACTCCGATCTGGATGTGGCCCCTCCGTCCGATGACGAAGAGCCAGATGATCTGGGCGTCGAGATGATCGACGAGTCCGAGACCGAAGAGGCCCCGGCCGCTATCGACTAGAAGCCCGCGCCAGGCGGAGCTGGAGGCACGCTCGATGTCGCTCAACAAGGCGATGATCATCGGCAATCTCGGCCGCGATCCGGAGATGCGGTATACGCAAGGCGGTCAGGCTGTGACGCAGTTCACGGTCGCCGTCAACCGCAACTACAAGGATGCCAGCGGCGAGTGGAAAGAAGAGACCGAGTGGTTCCGGGTTGTTGCCTGGGGACCGCTCGCCGAGCGTACCGCCGAAAACCTTCGCAAGGGCCGCAAGGTCTACGTTGAAGGCCGGCTCCAGACTCGCTCCTGGGAAGACAAAGACGGCCAGAAGCGCTACACCACTGAGCTGGTTGCCAACGACGTGAAGGCGCTCGACGCGCGGCCCCGTGAAGACGGTGGCGGCGAGCCGAGTGGCGCACCGGTCGCACGCAGCGGCTCGGGCAGTCCCGCAGGGCCCTCCGGCCCGGGCGACGACTTCGGCGCCAGCGACCTGGACGAGCTGCCCTTCTGAGGACGGCCGTCAAATCCTGACGACACCAACAGCCGCATCTCGTATGCGGCAGCAGAACCTGAGGAACAACTCAAATGCCTTTCGCACCACGAGAGAAGACCCGAGGCGGGAAGCGCGACGACATGTATCGCGATCGCCGCCGCCGGAAGGTTTGCACCTTCTGCGCCGACAAGACGGTCCAGATCGATTACAAGGAAGTCAACCGGCTTCGCCGCTACCTTTCCGAGCGGGCCAAGATCGAGCCGCGACGGAAGACCGGCACCTGCGCCAACCACCAGCGCCAGCTGGCTGTTGCGCTCAAGCGGGCCCGCATCGTGGCCCTCCTGCCGTACGCACCGCAGCACGTCCGACCATAACCTGGTCCGATGAAGCCGCTCCTTCGGGGGCGGCTTTCGTCTTTCCGGCGCCGAGCGCCTTGACCGGTCTCGAGGACTGAGTTGGACATCCTTCTACTCGTCGTTTCGTTCGTCGTCATCCTGGCCGGCTCGGAGCTGTTCACTAACGGCATCGAGTGGTTCGGGCACAAGCTCGAGCTGAGCGAGGGCGCGATCGGCTCCGTGCTGGCCGCGGTCGGCACGGCTCTGCCGGAGACGATGGTGCCGCTGATGGCCATCTTGTTCGGTGGCGGCATCGCGGCCAGCGAAGTCGGAGTCGGCGCAATCCTCGGGGCGCCGTTCATGCTGGCGACGCTGACCATGTTCGTGACCGGTTCGGCGGTTTTCCTGCTGCGCGGGCGCCGCGAGAACGGCACCGGGCTGGCGGTCGACGTGGGCGTGCTTGCTCACGACATGTCCTACTTCGCGATCGGCTATTCGATCGCCATCGGCGCCGCCTTCCTGCCGGTCGAGTTCGAGTGGCCGCGACGCCTTGTCGCCGTCGGTCTGCTCTTCATGTACGGCTACTACGTCTGGGGCCATCTCCAGGCCGACGCCGCCGAGCACGAAGGCCTCGAGCCGCTGCGCTTCCATCGCCTCGATCGCCGGGCGCCGCAGCATCCCCACCCGCCGCGCCTGCTCATCGTCACGATCCAGGTTGTATTCGCGCTGGCTTGCATCATCGGGGGCGCCTACGGCTTCGTCGGCGCAGTGACCGATCTCGCGCATTCGCTGGGCGTCAACGGAACCTTGCTGGCCCTGCTGATCGCCCCGATTGCCACCGAGCTGCCCGAAAAGCTGAACAGCGTGATCTGGGTCCGGCGCGGCAAGGACACCCTTGCCATGGGCAACATCACCGGCGCCATGGTCTTCCAGAGCGCGATCCCAACTTCCGTAGGGCTCCTGCTTGCGCCGGCGCTGTGGACCGTCGTCGGCGGGGGAGTGGCCTTCGCCTCGGCCGGCATCGCGATGGCATCGTCCGCCGCGATCTTCATCCCCATGTTTATGCGCAAGCGCCTCGGCGCCAAGGCGCTGATGGTGGGCGGGCTGTTCTATCTGGGCTATTTGATCGTGGTGATTGGGGTGTTGGCGCGGGGATAGGTGGTCTCACCCCAACCGGCGCAATGCCAGTCAGTCGGATGAGATCTATGGCGACGGTGCTCGGTGAGGCCGCGTCCTAGTCGCCTACAGGACTGTACAACCGCCCCGGGGTGACTACACTCGGTGGCTGGTGTCACGACACGCGAGAGCGTTCGATAACTCATAGGTCTGCCGATCGCTTTCGGGTGGAGCCGCGCGTCGCTGATCGGTACGGCCATCGTCGACGACGATGGGGTTCGCGATGGGGAGGATGACCGATGGAGGGAAGGCCCCCCGGCCCGGATGAGGCGATTCTGCAAGAGCAGATCCGGCACATCATTAAATTGATGTTCTTCGTTGCCCTGGCAAACGGCCTAGTGCAGGTCGCCGTCGGCCTGGCGTTCGGCAGTCCGAGAATGGTCGCCCTTGGCGTCGTCTTCGGGGTGCTCGCCGTCTGGATCATGACATACCCTCGTTGGGCACTATCCCACCGGTCGGTCGCGGTACTCGTCACCCGGAGCGCAGTCGTGGCCTCCGGCGTCATGGTCGTCGCCGCTGTCCTCCAGCCATTCACCGCGATCCTCGCGGCGATTGGGCTGCTCATCCCCCTTGCGATCTCATTGCCGTACGTAAATGCCGGATCGCTCCGCCGGCTCGTGTTCCTTGCCTGGGTAGCGGCCGCCGTGGTGGCTGGCGCGACGTTCCTTCCCGACGACGCCGCCGTGCCGGCCATGGCCGTGAATTTCGTCCGGGTCTTTGCCCTCGCCCTGGTCTTCGGGGTCCTCTCCTTCTTCATCTATCGGTCGAGCGAGCGCCTCAAGGCGTCGGGTCGCGAGTTTCACCGGCTCTTCGAGCTCACGACAGACCTTGCCGAGACGATGGACCCCCGGGGGCTGGACAACCTTGTCGCGCGCCACCTGGCCGAGGCGACCGGCTTCGACGACTGCGTCATCTACGAGCTGGCGCCGGAAGCCGGCCGATATGTCCCGTTCGGATCGCACCCGGCCGAGAACGCCATCGAGACGGGACCTGTGTCGCTCGCGGAACGGCCGATGCTCAGGCGCGTCCTCGATGACGGTGCGCCAATCGTCATTGCCATCGCCGACGTCCAGGCCGACCCGACCGAGTTGTCCCGCCTGCGAGGCCTCGGCCGCCAGACGATGCTCCTCCTACCGCTCATCGCCCGACAGCAGCCGGTCGGCGTCGCGGAGTTGACCATGAGCGCACGTCACTCGGTCGACGAGCGCCGGCTCGCGCTCGCCTCCACGCTCGCGTTCCCGGCGGCCATGGCGATCGAGAACGGACGGCTCTATGAGGAACTCCGCCAGCGGTCGCTCCACGATCCGCTCACGGGCCTCGCCAACCACACTCTCTTCCATGACCGGGTCGAGCATGCCCTCGCCCGGTTGACGCGACGGGACGGAGCGGCCATGGCCGTTCTGTTCCTGGACCTCGACGATTTTAAGGCGACTAACGACACGTTTGGTCACACCCGGGGCGACGCGTTGCTGGCGCTCGTGGCTGAGCGACTCCGCTCGGTGGTCCGACCGGGGGACACAGCCGCCCGCCTCGGCGGTGACGAGTTTGCGCTGCTACTCGAAGAGGTCGCCTCTCCTGCCGAGGCGCTTGCGGTTGCCAGGCGGGCAGTCGATGCCGTCGCCGCCCCGCTCGAGATCGCCGGCCAGCCGGTCGGGGCCTTCGTTTCGATCGGCGTGGCGTACCGCTCCGTAGACGACAGCAACGTCGAGGCGATCATCGCGGAGGCGGACGCTGCGATGTACGAGGCAAAGCGGGCCGGCAAGGGACGCGCAGTGCTCTTCCACCCCGGCCTCCGGAATGCCGTCGCGACATCCGGGAGACCCGTAATGGTCGCTGACCACTCGCTTGAGGCGGTGGCGTGGGCGGCGGCGCTGGTGCCGGGTGGCGCGGCGGCAGATCGTGCGGGTGAGGTGGAGGAGGGACTATGAGCGGGCGGGGTCGCTCAGATTCTGTGTTTCCTGGCCCCGTGGCCAGCCATCTTGAGCTTGCTTCCGAACCTCGTTCGGACCCGGGGCGGGTTGGTTCCGAAATCGGAACGTTCGTTGCCATGGTCCGGGTCGGGGACATATGCTGCATTGACCACTCAGCGTCCCGGGCGAAGAGAGTCGAAACGAAAGGGGGTCGATGATGGGGGCCCTAGCGCAGCGCCGTGAGCCTTCCTCTCGCCGCCAGTCGGCGGGGGCGGCTGCAGTTGCGCCGCCGGCTGCAGCTGCGCAGCCGGTCACGCCCACCGGCCCTGAACCGGCCGGGCTTTCCCGCGAGCAGTTCCGGCTTCTGGCCGAGATGTCGCCCGACGTCAGCTACCGATACCAGATATCGCCGACGCCCGGCTTCGAGTATGTCAGCCCGTCGATCTTCCAGGCGTCTGGATTGACGCCCGACGAGCTGTACGCGGACCCCGAGGTGTGCTTCGCCCTCGTGCATCCCGACGATCGCCCGCTCCTTGACGATGTCCTGGCCGGGCGGCGACCGGCGCCGGATCCGTTCATCCTGCGCTGGCGGCGCAGGGACGGGGAAACGAACTGGCTCGAGCTGCGCGCCACGCCCTTCGCCCGTCCGGACGACGCGATTGGCTTCGACGGCATGATGCGGGACATCACGGCCCAGAAGGCAGCCGAGGATGCCCTGCGGGCCGCCCAGCAGGAGACGGCACGGCTTGCCGCGATGACCATGGCCTCGACCGACGAGGCGGTCATCGTGGCGGATCTAGACGGCACGGTGACGAGTTGGAACGCGGGGGCGGAACGCCTCTTTGGCTACACGGCCGCCGAGATGCTCGGCCAATCCGGTCTGCGCCTCGCCCCGCCCGAGGATCAGTCCACGATGCGGCGGCTCATCGAGCGCCTGGCCGCCGGCGGCCACGTGGACCCATACGAGACGGTGCGCCTGGCGAAGGACGGGAGGCGGCTCGACGTAGCGATCACGGCCTCACCGATGCGCGCCGCCGCGGGCGAGCAGACCGGGATCGCGGTGTTCGCCCACGACATCGGCCCGCGCAAGCGCGCCGAGGAAGAGCTCGCAGCGAGCGAGGCCCGCTTCCGCGAGTCCGAAGAGCGGTACCGCACGGCCTTCGAGGCCCTCGCCGAGGGCGTGCTCTTGGTGGCCGCCGAGGGTGCCATCGTCGGCAGCAACGCGCGCGCGCGAGCGATCCTCGGATTCGACGATAACGAACTGCTTGCTCGGACGTGGTCAGACCCGCGCTGGCAGGCCGTCGGCGAGGACGGCCGTCCAATCGAGGGCCAGTTCTGCCCCGCATCGGAGGCAGCGTCACCGGACCAGACGCACCGTGACGTCGTTATGGGCATCCGGGTCGCGTCCGGCGAGCTGCGCTGGCTCCGGGCCAACCTGGTCCCGTTGCCCGGTGGATCCGCCGCCACGCCCGCGAGTTGGGCCCTGTCGTTCACCGACATCACCGACGGGCGACGCACCGCGGCCGAGCGTGACCGGCTCGTGGCCGTTGTCGAGCAGGCGACCGACGCGATCGGAATTGCCGACGCGGCGGGCATGCTCATCTACGCCAACTCCGCCATGGCAGCGTTGGCAGGCCGGCCGATCGC
>DASVKT010000324.1:0-11187 GCA_036385235.1 Candidatus Limnocylindrales bacterium
GCGCCGTTCATGCCGAGCCCCGCGGCGCGGAAGAAAGACGGAACCAGGATCGTGGCCACGCTGTACCCGTAAGCCGCCGAGGTCCCCACCGCGATCAGGGTGTTCATGTCGGTCGCCTTGTGGCGTAGGGCCTTCACGGCACCGGTGTAGAACCCCCAGCCGCTCCAGAACTGCACCGGCGTGGCCAGCGCGAGTTGGAACAGCGGGTTGGTCAGGAAGGCCGGCAGCCACGGCGCGATGGTCATTCGAGCCAGGCCGCCGAGGAGCGGCATCACGAGCAGGCCCGAGACCAGGAGGCGTCGGCGTATCCATGCCACGTGCTTGGCCGCCGCCTCGTCGCGCTCGGTGCGGGCCTCGGCGGCCTCGGCGACGTCGGCTTCGTGGTCTGCGCTGGAGGCGCGTTCCAGACGCGCGACATAGCCGGCGGCATCGACTGCGGCCACCAGATCCTCCACCCCGATCTTGTCGGCGTCGTAGCGGATGGTCGCGGATTCGGACGCCAGGTTGACGTTCGCCTCTTCTACGCCGTCGACCTTAGTCAGGAAGCGGGTGATTCGGTTTACGCACGAGGCGCAGGTCATCCCCTCAACAGGGAAGGAGACTGTCTCGATGCGGGGGACGATTAGTGCTGTCATTGCGATCTCCAATTGCTCCGCGGGGAGCCTGGTTCTAGCTCAGATCCCGGACGGGGCCGCGCTGGGCGGCGTCGCCGGACGGTTGACGATCGTGATTTGACCGCCGTACATACCCATGGCGCAGCTGTAGGCGAGGGTGCCGCTAGCCATGGCCGGGAGTTCGATCGTGTTATCTCCGACGTGGAGCCTTACCTGGCGGCCGAGACTCGGGATCACGAGCGAAGCCGCACACGTGCCGGCCGTGGACGACTTGATCGTCCAATGAGTCGGAACCCCGGCATAGATAGACACGTTGCCCGGGCTGTATCCGCCACCGTCCTGGTAGGTCGTCAGGATCTGGCCACCATCCGCAGCGGTGATTCCGGCCGGCGGAGCGGCGGCAGCGACCGACTCGACGCCGGGCAGAGACAGTTGGATCCCCGCCAGGCGAAGGCCGGCGGAGCCGTTGATAAGTGCGAAGCCCAGGACGACGACACCGACGAGTCGAAGGAGACCAGGCTTCATCCTGCTCGGGACAAAAACGGGAAGCCCGGCGAGCGCCAGGAGCCCCGGCGCCGTCCCGATTGCGAACGTCGCCATCAGTGCCCCTGCGAATAGAGGTGACCCGGTAGAGAGTGCGTAGATCTGAACGGCCTGGGTGAAGCCGCACGGCAGGAAGAACGATGCCGCGCCGAGACCTGCGGCCCGTTTGTCCGAGTATCCACCCGTCACGTCGCTGTGCAGGCCCAGGCTCTTACTAATGCCACTCGGCAGTGTCGGCGACCACGCAGCGATCCGCGGCGAGAGGCCGGTGAGCCGCGTCCCGAGGATGATCATCACCACGGCCACCGTGATCATCAGCACCGCGGTGACGCGAGGTGGCATCGTCACGCTGGCGCCGACCGCTCCGAGCAGGGCCCCGAGCAAGCCATAGCCGATGACGCGACCAGTCATGAAGACGATTGCCGGCCGCATCTGAGCTGCGACTCTCTTGCCAACGACCGCCGAGTCCGCCTGCTTCGCCTGGAAGGCCGCAGACAGCGCCAGCATTAGGCCGCCGACCAGCGCCATGCATGTAGACACGCCTGCTGCCAGCCCGAGCAGAAGGGCTACAGCCAGCCCTCCGCTACTGAGGCTGCCCGTGCCGGACGCGAGCCCGGTCAAGCCGGTCACCTGGGCCAACATGGCTACTGCACCGAGCAGCACGAGTCCGGTCGCCGCGTTGAGCCAGGCCCTGGGATCGCGTTCGATCCACGGCGTCTCCCCGATTTCGTAGCCGGCCGCGTTGATTGCTCTTGCGATCGCTCGCGCCGAGACCGGCCCCGAGCTTTCGATCTCAACCCGGCCGCGGGCCGCGTTTGCGGTAACCCGCTCCACGTTGGGGATGCGACCGAGGGTGCGCTGGATTCGTATCTCGCAGGAGCGGCAGGTCATGCCTGCCACGTTGATGACTTCGGTGACGGTCTCGCCCGGATCTGCCGCGACGCCGCCGATTCCCTTAGGAACGGTCGCAGAGCCGTCCGGAATCCTGTTCGATTGGCGGCCGGTTGTGGCGGCTTCAGGGACCGACGCGGGCCGTCGAGTTTCCGTTGGTCGGTTCAGATGGCTGGACGTGGTTCTGGGATGGCGACGGGACATTGGGACGCGCGCTCCTTTGCGTGGTCGGCAACGTGGTAGTCGCCTGAGTACATGCTGAGCGACCGGGAGACGGAATCCCATCGAGGTAGGCGCAAGCTTTCCTCAAGATCTGGTCAAGGCAGCGAGCACGGCTGAGTTCCAAGCCCGCCTTGACCGAGTCTTGACCAGAACAAGAGCCGGCCTGGATGGAGTTCCGCGATCCACGTCGTACCTTCAAGTCATGCCCGTTTCAGGCTGGCCAGGAGTTCCGGAGGCGAAGTCATGATGTCCTGGGGCGTCGATGGGTGGGTTTGGCTGACTGTCTGGATTGCCGCCCTCATCGTGATGGTCTGGCTGATCATGCGGGACCAACGACGGCCGACAGAAACGGATGCCTTTGAGATCCTGCGCGCGAGATTCGCACGCGGGGAAATCACAGAAGATGACTTCGAGCACGCCCGAGCGGTATTGCTCGACGGCGATGGGAGGCCCCGAAATGCCCAGAAGAATCAGCGTCCCTAGCTCTGTAGTGCTGGCGGCCGTCGTACTGGCACTGGTCGTCAGCGCGGCCGCATTTGGAGTAGCGGTTGCCGGCGGATCACGATCGTCATGGCCCGGCGGAATGATGGGCGGCGGCAACGCGGGCGGTGGTGGCGGAATGATGGGCGGCGGTGGCGCACGCGGCGGCTACGGAACGATGATGGGCGGCGGCGGCGCGACCACGCAGCCGGGCACAGCCGGCTTTGTACCCGGAACTACGGCCGCGCCAAGGTCCGTCAAAATCTACGCTGGCCCCGGTTACTCCTTCAGCCCCGCCACGATCACAGTGGCGCGCGGTGAGACCGTGACTTTCGTCGTCTTATCGATGGGAGGCCTGGTCCACGACTTCATGGTCGGGCCGGTCGACGCGGTCGCTTCGGACCTGGCAGGGACCCCCGAGATCGCCGACATCGGGATGATGCAGACCAAGTCCCTCACTTACACCTTCGACGGCTCCGGCACGTACGCATATGCCTGCCACGCGGCCGGCCACTACGAAGCCGGTATGCACGGCACGATCACACTCGTAGGCTGAGGCCCGGCGCTGGGGAGCCGGAGTCTCCAGTCTCGGCAACCGGGCGAGTCGCCAACACTCGCCCTGTCGGTGACCGTTCGGTGCAGAATGGACGGGTTGTCTACGCAATAGGGCGGGAATGAACCAGCAGCGTCCCGAGGAATTCCCCGGCTACGAAGGCCCAGGCCGTCCAGCCATGCTCGGAGGATCGCCCGCCCGCATCCTGGTCGTCGACGACGAGCCGCCGATCGTCGAGCTGGTCCGCAGCTACCTCGTCCGCGAGGGCTGGACGGTTGACGTGGCTACCGACGGGCCCACGGCCGTCGAGAAAGCCCGCACCAACCCGCCCGACGTAATCGTGCTGGACTTGATGCTGCCCGGCATCGACGGTATCGAAGTGTGCCGCCAGATCAGGACCTTCTCGGACGCGTACGTGCTGATGCTAACGGCACGGTCGGAGGAGATCGACCGGATCGTAGGCCTGTCGGTCGGGGCCGACGACTATCTCGTCAAGCCCTTCAGCCCGCGGGAACTCGTCGCTCGCATCAAGGCCGTGCTCCGGCGGCCTCGCTCCATCGCCCGGGTATCAGCCCCGCCGGGTCTCGAGTTCGACGAGGCGCGTCATGTCGTCCGGGTGGACGGGCTGAACGTAGAACTGACCGCCACCGAATTCGGGATCCTGGCTGCGCTGGCCAGAAGCGCTGGGGTTGTCATGGCTCGCGCCACCCTACTCGAGCAAGTGTGGGGATCCGAATTCGTCTCGGACGACCACCTAGTCGATGTGCACGTCGGCAACCTGCGTCGGAAGCTCGGGGACGACCCTTCCGCGCCGCGGTTCATCGAGACTGTGCGGGCGCTCGGGTACCGGCTGATCGAGGCATGAACCGCCGGTTGGACTCTCTGCGAGCACGATTACTGTTCGCAAACCTGGTTGTCGCCGGAGCAACACTTGGTACGGTCGCAGTCGTGATCACGCTCATCGGCCCCGGCTACTTTGCCGATGCGATGGGCCACCAGCCGGGCTCGATGAACTCGCTGATGGACACGGCCACGCGTCACGCGTTCGATGAGGCCCTGCGCAGCGTACTGCTCGCCGCCGGGATGATCGCGGTCACGGCATCGCTGGCTGTGAGCCTGGCCCTCTCTGGTGCAATCGCCGGGCCAGCCACGCGCCTGGCGGTAGCCGCCCATCGAATTGCAGCCGGGCACTATGCAGAGCGCGTCCCCGAGGGTGGCGCGGGGGAGATCGGCGAGCTGGCAGACAGCTTCAACGCCATGAGCGCGTCACTCGAGGCCACCGAGGTGCGCCGGGTCCAATTGGTGGGTGACGTTGCGCACGAGTTGCGGACGCCGCTCTCGACACTCGACGGTTACCTCGAGGGCCTCGAGGACGGGGTCATCGCTCCCAGCGACGAGACCTGGCGCCTCCTCCGAGGTGAGACGGCTCGTTTAACCCGGCTGGTTGACACTCTGCAAGAACTCTGGCGTGCCGAGGCTCGCCAGCTGCCGCTCAAGATCGAGGCAGTCGATTCGGCGAGTGTCGCGGCCGACGTGGTCCAGCGGTTCATGCCGGAGGCAAACGCTCGCCGGATCGTCCTCGAGGCGACCGTGTCGGACGGCCTTGCCGTATGGGCCGACCGCGATCGACTCCTGCAGATACTCGGCAACTACCTGGCAAATGCCATTCGATACAGCCCGGACGGAGCGTTGGTCTCTGTCAGGGCTCGCAAAGCCGGAGAGATGATCGAGTTCTCGGTCATCGACCACGGCCCGGGTCTCGCCCCCGAGCAACGATCACGAGTCTTCGAGCGCTTCTACCGCGTCGACCCGTCCAGGTCTCGGGCGCTGGGCGGATCCGGTATCGGCCTTGCGATCTCGCTCGCTCTGGCAACCGCAATGGATGGGAGAGTGAGGGCCGACTCGGCGGGGCCGGGCACGGGCTCCACCTTCTCGGTGACGCTGCCGGCCGCCTGAGGGCCGATGACAGCCGGCCCGAGCGCCCGTCAGATGACCCACTCGCTCGCTGGCGACTCCTCGCGGGCGACGGCCGTGCAGCAGTAGTCGTCGACGGACACATAGCGTTCGGGTTCTCGGCGAAAGCTATCCAGGCAGCCCGAACACCGGAACCTCACTAGTCGGCCGCGGAATCTCGCCGTGTAGCCTTCTCCTGCCGCGATCGGCTGGCCGCAGGCGGCGCAGGGGCCGGCCGGCTGGTAGCTCGAATCGATCAGGATCAGGTCTTCCCGGACTTCGAGCATTACCCGTCGCTCCGAGACGACGCGTTCTCGGTCGGGTCGGCGGTCGCGACTTCGTTCGGCTGATGAGGCTCGTGCGCCCCGCCGTGATTCATGCCGTGGCCCATGAACAGGTGCATGCCCAGGCAGCCGCCGAGCATGAGGAGCGGGTAGAGCGTGATGAGCGGCACGCCGACGGCCAGCAAGGCCCCGATTCCGATCACCGCGGCGCCGATGATCTTGGCGTTACGAGGCAGGGCCAAGATCCTGGATACGGCAGTCTGTCCGCCGCCATTGCCACCCCGGCGATCCGCCGCGGCAGAGGTGTCTGCCGGTCCATGCCCATGGCATGAGGCTGCAGCAGCGGGTGTCTGTTCGCCGGTCTGGACGGTCATGATGCTATCTCCTTGAGGATGAGGCGAATGCGGCAAAACGCCGCCTGAGACTCGCAAGGATGGCCGCGACGGCAAGGGCGCCGGCGGTGTAGAGGGGAATCATTCCGAGTGTCGTCACCAGAGCCAGCGCGGCAACTGCTGCAGCCGCCAATCGGCGCAATCCAGAGCGGGCGAAGGACACGCGGCCGCGATCCACCAGTTCGATCTCGCCGCGGTATCGGCCCATACCGCACGTGAATCGGACCGTTCCCGAGGGTTGGGCCGGGAGATCGACCAGCGTGGTGCCGTGGGGTTCCAGCCGTCGCTCCATGTGCGGCGAGGAGAAAACGACCCGCTCGGTGCAGTGGTCGGCATCGCGGCGACGGAAGACGATCCGAACCGACGCGTCGGCGAATGCCACCGACCGGGAAGGCCGGTAGCCGCGATCGACCAGGATCTCGACGACCTGTGGTGCAGCCGGCGCCCTTCGGCCTCCTGCCGCCTGCCGCGATGCCACCGCGGGCGCCGCGAACGAATCGCGGCCATTGTCGTCGGCGAGCGTGGCGAAGTCGTTCATTAGCGCATTACAACGGCCGCGGCTGAGATGTATCTGAGAGAGACCTAAGAACGACTGAGAGCCGGACCGCACGTCTCTCATATTGGTCTCAGGTTGCCCTGGCACGATGATGCCGCGACCAAGAGGTCGCCGGTGCAATGCACACCGATTGCAGACTACAAAGGTGCTGAGATGACTACCCGCGCGGCCCGACGCGCCCAGGCGCGCGACCTACCTCCGGGCCAGACCCTGACCGGAAGGAACCCTCGTCCGGCCCAACGGGCAGCCGACGCGAAGCCGAGCAAACTGCGAGTCGCGCTGTTCCTTGGCATCACGGCCATCGTGATCGGCGGCGGCGTCTACCTGGCTGGCAGCGTTTTCCTGGGCCAGCGAGGTCAGTCGAACGTCGCCGGCGCGATTGCGGTCCGCATCAGCATGGACGGCTTCGACCCGAATACCCTGAACGCCACGCCCGGCCAGACCATCACCCTGGACTGGTGGAATCAGGACGCGCCCATGCACCTGACCAACGGCGTCCATACCTTGGTGTCGGACAAGTTCCCCGTCAACCTCTCGCTGCCGGCGCAGAGTCGCAAGACGGTCACCATTACCGCACCGACGACGCCCGGCGACTACGACTTCTGGTGCGATAGCTGCTGCGGCGGCAAGGACAACCCCAAGATGCACGGCACGCTCCACGTCGCGGCCTGAGCCATGACTGCCCCACTCGATACAGAGCCCTGGGTGAAGCTCGGCGAGGCGTCGGGCACGCCAAAGGCCGCGCTGCTGCTGTTCGGCGGACTCGGGGCGATCGCCCTTTCCGCGTCCCTGGTGGTCTTGCTAGGCCCCGGCTTCTCGTCGCCCAGATTCGGGGCGCTTACCGCTCCCGTCGTAATCGCGTCGGGCTTCGCCGATGGCTTCAACCCATGTGCGTACGCGCTGCTGGTGCTCTTCGCGACCTACACTCTCACGCTCGTCAACGCGGTGACGGCCGATGGACGGCCCACGCCATTCGCCCGGCGAACGTTGCTCGGTGCGGGCTCGCTCTACGTCGGTGCGGTGTTCGTGACCTACTTTCTGCTCGGCCTCGGGCTGTTCACCCTGTTCGAAGGCTTCGGCAAGGACCACGTCGTCGCACGTGTCGCGGCGGTGCTGGCACTCCTTATGGCCGTGTGGATGCTCAAGGACGTGTTCCTCCCAGGGTTCGGACCAACAATGGCGGCTCCGTCGGGAACACACGGCTGGATGAACAAGGCTATGCAGCGTGGCGGCCTGGCGGGAATGCTTATGGCCGGGGTCCTCGTCGGCATCTGCACCGTGCCGTGCTCAGGCGCCATGTATTTCTCGGTGACCGCGGTGCTCCACGCATCGGGCGGCGGCATTGTCGGGCTCGCCTTGCTCGCGCTCTACAACGTCGCGTTCATCCTGCCGCTGCTTCTATTCCTGCTTTTCGTGTCGAATCGCCGCGTCCTCGGCGTAATCGGGCGCTGGAACAAGAAGAACGGGACCGTCGTGAAGACGGTCCTGGCGCTCGGCGTGATGGCCATGAGTTTCGGGCTCCTCCTCTCCCTCGGAGGATCGATGTGATGACCGAGCTGGTGCGAATCCCAATCGAAGGGATGACCTGCACGTCCTGCGTCTCCCGCATCACCAGGGCCGTTCGCAAGATCGACGGCATCGAGTCCGTGAGGGTTGATCTCGGATCGGACTCCGCGATCGTCGGCTTCGATGGAGTGCGAACGTCTCTTGCGGCCATCGGCCTGGCAATCCACGGCGCCGGGTACCAGGCTCGCCTCGAGGCGGCCACGCCATTTGTTCCCGAGGCCCACCGCGGACTCCTGGTCCGACTCGGACTCCGCGGCGGTTGATTCTTTCGGCCCATTCTTAGCTCACGTTCAGGCCAGTCTAAGGAAGGTAATCCATTCTGTTGTCAGCGGCGGTCGGGTCCGCTCCCCTCCCGGCCCGCCGAGTGAGTCCTACGCGAGAGCCGACCGAAAGGCCGGCTCTCGCTGATTCAGCGCGTCGAAGCGGGCAGCTTGATCGAGACGACCGTGCCCCGTGGCCGTCCCGCCGAAACCGCGATGGACCCTGCGTGAGCCTCAACGATCCACCTGGCGATGGCCAGTCCAAGCCCCGTGCCCGAGGGGCGCAGCGAGCGCGCCGCAGATCCGCGATAGAGGCGCTCAAAGACATGCGGTCGGTCGGCCTCGGGAATGCCCACACCCGTGTCCGCGACCTCCACGAGCACATGATTGCCCTGCAGGCGGAGACTCGCGGTCACCGTGCCACCGGCCGGGGTGTAGCGGCCGGCGTTGTCGAGCACGATCAGGAGGAGTTCCTTGAGGCGGTCTCGGTCGCCCTGTACGACGACCGGCTCGATGGAGCCGACATCCATCCTGACGTGAGGAGCAGCAGGACCGGCCTGGCGAACCGCCTCCAGCAGGACGGCATCCAGCTCCACACTGGCGACTTCGAGCCGGGCGCCCGACTCCGCGCGAGCCAGCGAGAGAAGGTCTCCCACGAGCCGCGCCATCCGTTCCGTTTCGGATCGAGCATCGGCGATCAAGGCCTGGCGCTCTTCGGGCGGCAACGTCGGGCGGGCGACGAGATCGAGGCTGGCCCGAAGAGTCGTGAGTGGAGTTCGCAGTTCGTGGGATGCGTCGCCGAGGAACCGTTGCAGAGCCTGGTGGTTCTCCTCGAGCGCGGAAAGCATCTCGTTGAAGGCAACGGCCAGTTCGGAAACCTCATCCTCGCCGGAACCGGCCGCCTCCACGCGCGCACCGAAATCCCCGGACAGTGAGATCGCCCTGGCCGTGTCGGTCACGTCGGCGATCGGGGCGAGGGCGCGGCGGGCGAGCAGCCAGCCGGCACCGAAAGCCAGAGCCGTGAGCAGCAGGCCGCCGGCCATGAGCACGACTGCCACCGTGTTGAGCAGCCCATCCATGTCACGAGTGGACGCCGCCCACACGACGTATCCGGCCGCGCCCTGGCCTTGCGCGGCGATAGGTTCGACCACCAGCCGATAGCTCTGGCCGCCGGCAACGGCCGAATGGACGTCCTGGGGATGAGCTCCCGGCACGATGTCGGCCGGCGGAATCGGCAGGGGCTCCGTTCCGGCCGGAGCCGAGTCCAGAACGAGCTTGCCCGCGGAATCGAGTATCTCGACTCGGCCGCCGGTGGCCGCGAACTGATCGAGCAGGCGGGCCGTGGGATGGACCTGGCCATCTGGACCGACGTCCTGAGCGAAGGCACCGGCGGCGTGATGGGCGTTCGCCATGAGACTCGCGTCGAGCGAGGATTGAAGCTGGACGCGCAGCACGAGGAAGGTGCCGGTCCCAAAGATAGCCAGGGCGGCCACGAGAAGCCCTGTGTAGAACAGGGCGAGGCGAGTCCGAATTGGGAGCCGGCCGACGGAGATCCTCACTCCTTGAGAACGTAACCCGAGCCACGGATGGTATGGATCAGGCGCGGTTCGCCTTCTGCTTCCAGCTTGGTGCGCAGGTATCTGACGTAGACCTCGAGGACATTCGACTCACCGCCGAAGTCATACGACCAGACGCGGTCCATGATGACGTCGCGGGTCATCACCTTGCGGGGATGACGCATCAGCAGGATCAGCAGGTTGAACTCGGTGGTGGTCAGGGAAATTGGCCGGCCGTCGCGGCTCGCCTCTTGGGCATCCACGTCGAGCTCCAGATTCCCGAACCGGAGGATCTCGCCCGACTGAGTCGGCCGCCGCCGGAGCAGAGCTCGAACTCGCGCCAGGAGCTCCTCGAAGCTGAACGGCTTGACGAGGTAGTCGTCGGCGCCGGTCTCCAGCCCTTCGACGCGATCCTTGATCTCGTCGCGTGCGGTGAGCATCAGGATCGAGACTTCATCACCGGCGCCGCGCAACCGCCGACATACCTCGAGGCCATCGATGCCGGGCAGCATCACATCGAGCACCACGAGGTCCGGCATCTGATCGCGGGCCTTTTCGAGGCCCTCCTCACCCGTTCCTGCGTCGACGACCCGGAAGCCTTCGTAGACGAGGCCGCGCCGGACGACTGACCTGATCTTAGGGTCGTCATCAATGACCAGAATGCGCGGTGAGTCGCTCATGAATCGATCATCGCACGCAAACCTGAGAGCTGCATGAGAGAACGATGAGCCCGGCCCAGTCGCGATGCTACCGCTCAGTTGCCTGAACCGCTCGGCCGATCTACGACGTTGATGCGTCCACCGACCATGCCCATGGCGCAGCTGTAATCGAGCCTGCCCTTCGAAAGCGCGGGCAATTCGATCGTGTTGTCGCCCAACTTCAGCGTCATCTCGATGCTCAGGTCCGGCACAACGAGCGCGAACGTGCAAGTGACGTTGCTTGTCGATTTGATGGTCCAGTGAGTCGGGATCCCGGCGTAGATGGTCGCTTCTTCCGGGGTGTACCCATCTTCGTTCTGGTAGGTCGTCAAGCGCTGGGCTCCATTTGGTGTTGCCGTCGGGGCCGGCTTCGATACCGTGGCCGTCGGCGCCGCCGCTATCAGATCCGTCGGCGCCGGTTCGGTCGCTATCGGTTCGGTGGCTATCGGTTCCGTCGCTACCGGCACGGCAACCGCCACCGGCTTTGCCCCGGACACAGGCAAGGAAACTCCCGCGAGCCGAAGACCCGCGCTTCCATTAAGAACCGCGAAGCCGAGCACCACCACCCCGACAAGCCGGAGGAGGGTCGGCCGCATTCCGCTGGGAACAACAATAGGGA
>DASVKT010000325.1:0-28609 GCA_036385235.1 Candidatus Limnocylindrales bacterium
GGCCGAGGCGGAGTAGCGCCCCGCCCGGATCGTGCGAATGTCCGGCGGGGCCGGACAAGAATCAGGCCGTCGGCAGGATCGACCGGGCCCGGCCCCTCGGCTGGGCATTGATTCCTCGCCCCGACACCCATGAATCCGGCCTTGACGCCCAGATTCGGACCAAGGCAGGCGCTTTCGAAAGACCGGTCGACGTTGATCACGCGTCCGGCGCTGAAGTTGTCCGCCCCAGCCGGACAAACGCACAATGTGGGCACCCGGCCACGGCCACTCCGGCTTTCAAGCAACCGGCCCCGGCCACTCCGGCTTCCAAACAGAAGGTCATGGCCCCAACCGGCCCCTCGGTCGTGGGAATGCCCGGGCGGCCGGCCTCCGCTACCATCCATGAGTGAGTCGACCACTTCTGGCCGTGCACGGCCACTTCTATCAGCCTGAGCGTCGCGACCCCTTTACCGGGGAGATTGCGCCTCAGCCTGCCGCCGCGCCCTACCGCGACTGGAATGCCCGGATCAACGCCGAGTGCTACAAACCCAACGCGGAACGCGGGAACCTCCTCCACGCCTCCTACGATCTGGGTCCAACCCTTGCCAGCTGGCTGGCCTCCCACGACGCCTCGACCCACAAAGGCTTCGTGGACTCGGACATAGCGCCAACGGCGGACGGGCCGGACTACGGCAACGCCATGGCCCAGGCCTACCACCACGCGATCCTACCGCTGGCCTCGCTGGCGGATCGCCGCACCGAAATCCGCTGGGGTTTGCGCGACTTTGAGTTGCGCTTTGGGCGCCGCCCCACCGGAATCTGGCTGCCGGAGACAGCCGTGGACATGCCCACCCTTCGGATCGTGGTGGACGAGGGCGTCAAGTACACGATCCTGGCGCCCTGGCAGGCCGTCGACTCTCGCCTGGACACGCGGCGGCCGTATCGCGTGGAACTCGGCGGCGGCAAGGCGATCGTCGTGGTCTTCTACGATGCCGCGCTCTCCGCGTCCGCCTCCTTCGAATCCGATGCCACGATGGACGCCGACCGCTTTGCGCGGGAGCGGGTCCTGCCGCGTATCGCCGGCCCGAGCTTTGCCGACGGGACGCCGCGCATGGCCGTCATCGCCACGGACGGCGAGCTGTACGGCCACCACCAGAAGTTCCGCGATCTGTTCCTGGCACGACTCGTGAACCCGGGTCCTCACGCACCGGACCACGGCTTTGACGTGACCACGCTCGGACAAGCCATCGGCGGGACTCCGGTGGGCATGTTCCCGGAAACGAGCGTTGCCGAGCGGACTTCATGGAGCTGCCATCACGGCGTCTTGCGCTGGACGGGCGAATGCCCGGACGCCTCCGACGGCCGCTGGAAGGGGCCGCTCCGCGTCGCTCTGGAGCGGCACGCGTCCGCGCTCGACACGGTGGCCGGCGGACTCGCCTCAGACTTCATGGACCCCGCGGCGCTCTGGCAAGCTCGCGACGACTACATCGAGGTGGCCTACGGGGCCGAGACGGCCGAGAGCTTTGCGCGGCGTTGGCTGCCACTCGCCGATGAGGACCAGCGCGCCTGCTTCATAACGTTGATGGCTGCCGAACACTGGCGTCTGGCGATGTTCGCCAGCGACGGCTGGTTCTGGGACGACCCGATCCGGCCGGAGACAAAGCAGGTCCTGATGTGCGCCACTCGCTCCGCCCGGCTCATCGACGCCGAAGCCGGAACGGATCTCGAGGGTCGTCTCACGGACGATCTCGGGCTCTTCGTCTCGCCCTCGCGTCGCGTTACGGGGGCCGGGATATGCGCCGAGGCGCTGGAAGAAGCCGGGCAGCCGACGTACCACCGGAGCGGCAATAACGCCAGAATTCGGTAGGCGGCACGAGACACACGAGGCGAGGAAACGATCCTTCCCGGCGCCGCGGAGCCAGAAATGCTCGCACAGAGCGCGCGGGTCCTTTCTCGGCCCTGATAGACTCGCCCAGACCGACCAACGGCCCGGAATTCCGGGCCGCCGGCTCCGCTGACTATTCGGAGCGCTTCCTGTGGCATTCGAGTTTCACATCTCGAGGGCGGCTCGCGTCCATTACGAGTTCGATCAGGCGCTCTTTCAGACGACCGGCAACGTGATCATTCCGGATTTCCCCGCCTCCCGCGCCTTCGCCAAGCGCATGAACGACCGGAACGACACCACTCGCTATCCAGACCGGGTGGTGCACGCCGCGGAACTGAACGCCATGGGGTTGATCGACGAGATCCTCCACCATGCCGTTGAGATCTACCGCCGCACGGTCAACCCGCGCGTCATGTCGGACGCCATGTCAGCGCTGCTGGCCCAGCTCGAGCCGGACGTTCTGGATCACGCCCTGGCCCATTTCGTGGAGCAGTTCCCGCCGCTGATCGTCGTCAGAGGCGAGCAGACGCCGGTCGCCTACCTCGCCGGCGAGACCGAGGGCTACGCCAACCGGGAAATCGCGCTCGAAGAGTTGCTGATGCTCTGGCTGGCGAACGTGAACCCGGCCTTCGGCACCTTCGATGAGCTCTTCGACGACGCGGACCTTACCGAGAAGACGGCCTACGAAGACCTGATCGCCGGCCTGCGCAACTTCTTCGACAACCAGCCGGGCTTCGGGCCGGAGGGGCTGTCGCTGATCGCCTTCCTTCGAGCGCCCGCCCTCGCTTCGCCGGATTCGCTGGCCGGCCAGCTTCGATACATGCGAACGCGCTGGGGCCTCGTCCTAACGAGCTTCCTGGACCGCCTCATCATCAGCCTGGATGTGCTGCACGAGGAAGAGGTCGCGCTGTGGATGCGGATGCATCCCACGCCCGGACCTGCCGCCGGACATGGCGGCCCGGGCCTCGGCGGCCTGGAAAACGAGTACGAGCGCTTCAGCCAGGACCGCGAGTGGATGCCGCGCGTCGTGCTGATGGCCAAAACCACATACGTCTGGCTGGATCAGCTCTCAAAGCGCTACGGCCACCACATTCACCGCTTGGACCAGATCCCTGACGAAGAACTGGAGGCACTGGCCCGTCGCGGCTTCACCGGGCTGTGGCTCATCGGGCTTTGGGAGCGCAGCCGGGCCAGTCAGAAGATCAAGCAGTGGCGCGGCAATCCGGACGCGGCCGCGTCCGCCTACTCGCTGATGGACTACAACATCGCCGAGGATCTCGGCGGCGACGAGGCCTTCCAGCAGCTGCGCAGCCGCTGCGCCGGGCGTGGCATCCGCCTCAGCTCGGACATGGTTCCCAACCACATGGGCATCGACTCGCGCTGGGTCATCGAGCATCCGGACTGGTTCCTGAGCCTGCCGGACGCGCCGTATCCGAGCTACTCGTTCACGGGCGGCAATCTCTCGGACGACGACCGGGTGACGATCCAGATCGAGGACCACTACTGGAACAGCACCGACGCCGCGGTGGTCTTCAAACGGACCGACAACTGGAGCGGCGACGCGCGCTACATCTACCACGGCAACGACGGAACGAGCATGCCGTGGAACGACACGGCTCAGCTGGATTACCTCAACGGCGAAGTCCGCGAGGCCATCATCCAGACGATCCTCCACGTTGCCCGCCAGTTCCCGATCATCCGCTTCGACGCGGCCATGACCCTGGCGCGGCGCCACATCCAGCGCCTCTGGTTCCCAGAGCCCGGGCAGGGCGGAGCCATTCCGAGCCGAGCTGAGCACGCCACCACCCGCGCGATCTTCGACCAGAAGATGCCCAACGAGTTCTGGCGCGAGGTCGTGGACCGCGTTGCTGCGGAAGTGCCGGACACCCTGCTCCTGGCCGAGGCGTTCTGGCTCCTGGAGGGCTATTTCGTCCGCACCCTGGGTATGCACCGCGTTTACAACAGCGCCTTCATGAACATGATGCGCGACGAGGAAAACGCGAGCTACCGCCAGGTCATCAAGGACACGATCGAGTTCGATCCGGAAGTCCTCAAGCGCTTCGTCAACTTCATGAGCAACCCGGACGAGCGCACCGCGGTGGATCAGTTCGCCAAGGGTGACAAGTACTTCGGCGTGGCGACGCTGATGGCCACGATGCCGGGTCTGCCGATGATCGGGCACGGACAGGTGGAAGGCTTCGCCGAGAAGTACGGCATGGAGTACCGCCGCGCGTATCGCGACGAGAGCCCGGACGGCTGGCTCATCGAGCGCCACGAGCGCGAGATCTTCCCGCTCTTCCACCGCCGCTACCTCTTCGCCGAGGTCAACGACTTCCTGCTCTATGACGTCTACGATCCGGGCGGCTGGGTCAACGAAGACGTTTTCGCGTACTCGAACCGACACGCAGACGAGCACGCCCTGATCGTGTACCACAACCGATTCGCCGAGGCGAAGGGTTGGATCAAGACCTCGGTTGGGTTCTCCGTTCCGAACGGAGGCGGCGGGCGGCGCATCATCCAGAAGTCGCTGGGTGAGGGACTGGGCCTCCATCCCCACGGCGACTGGTACACCCTGCTGCGCGAACAGCGCTCCGGCCTGGAGTTCGTCCGCCGATCTTCCGATCTGTGCCGCGACGGGCTCTACGTGGAGCTTCACGCCTACGGCTGCCAGGTCTTCCTCGATATCCGCGAAGTCGAGGACGGGCCTTCCGGGCAGCTTGGACGTCTGGCCGAAAAGCTGAACGGGGCCGGCGTTCCGAGTGTCCACAGCGCGATGCGCGAGATGCACCTCCAGCCGCTTCACGACGCCATTCGCGGGCTCACGGAGAACGGTTCCCTGCGCCGCGTGGCCGAAGCCGGTGCCGCTCGCGCGGCAGCTGCTGCGCCTGGCGTGGCGGCTCTGGATCTGGGGCTGCGCGGGCCGGAAACCGCAGCTGCCGGGCCGAAGCCCGGGATCGTGGCCGAGCCGCCGACGGTGGAGGCGCCGACGGTGGAGGCTTCAATCCCGGTGACCTCGAGCCTCGCGGTATCGGACGATGAGCTGGCCCATGCCCTGGACGACACCCAGAGTCACGTTGCCCGCGCCCTGCGCGCCCTCGTGGATATAACCGGCGCCGCCGGCGATGTGGAGAGCGCCGCGGCCGGGTTCCGTACCGGACTGGAAGCGGCCCTCGGACTGCCGGCCCTGGGCCAGGAGAAGCTCAACGCCGGCCTCGTCGACGAGCGGACCTGGGTGGCCCTGATCGGCCGGCTCGTGTCCCGCGCCATCTCCGCGGTGGCGGAGGCGACGGACGCGTCCAGCAGCACCATTGACGAGCTTCAGCTCGGGTCCGTACTTGCGGGCGTATTCCGCGATCTCGGCCTGGACGACGGCGCCGCCTGGCGTCTCGTGGCCCTGATCCGGATGCTCGGCCACCTGCCGCTGCCGTCCTCAGTGGCGGGGCTGGCCGCCGCCGAACGAGCGCCGGCTCTGGTTCGGGCGCTGGTCGCGAACGAAGCGGTTCGGCCGTACATCCGCGTCAACGTGTGGGAAGGCGTCAACTGGTTCGACAAGGAGTCATTCACGCAGATGCTGTGGTGGATGCTCGCGCTGGACGCCACAGACGCCGTCGCTCAGGAACTTGGGACTCCCGCCCGTGTTACCCCGCGACTCAAGGCGTCTGAGAAGGTGACCACAACACTAGCCAAGGCGGCGAAGGCCTGTGGCTACCAGCTCGACAAGCTCGAGGCGGCGACGAAGGGCTAAAGGTGACGGACTGAGGACGGCCCCGCGCCTCGCAAGCCTCAAGCGCCTCGAGCCCGGCGCAGCTTTCTCCGAGATACCCGGGACGGCGGTGTTATGTGGCGCCGTCCCGCCGGAGGATGCCGCGGAATCACCAATCGAGCCCGAAACGACCCTGATGAGCGCGCACCGGGCCAGAAATCGAGCCAATCCGGCCTGCCGGTCGGGCTCGCGATCCTGCGCCGCCACTTAGTACCGCCCCGGCGGGTGTCGCGGGCTTTCGGCGCGCCCGAACCTCAGTTCAGATCCACGCCTGGGGAGCGCGGCCCCAGCACAGCCGCGGCCAGCGCGACGATCTCGGCGTGGACCTCATCCGCTGAGCGCGTCCCGTCGATGACGTGGACGACCTCGCCCTCGGCCGCGAGCCCGGCGATGGCCGCGTCATAAAGAGTCGCGATCCGGGCCAGCTGGTCGCGGTCCTCCTCGAACCGGTCGCGCGTCTCGCGGCTGCTGAAGCGGGCCATCCCCACCTCCGCCGGCACAGCCAGAAACACGGTCAGGTTCGGGCGGATGGCAAACCGATTGATCTCGCGCAGCCAGGCAGGATCGCAGGAGAGGGCCTGATAGGCCAGACTCGATAGGTAGTAGCGGTCGGTCACGACGGTAATCCCGCCGGCCAGCGCGGGCACAACTTCAGACGTGACGTGGTCCATCCTGTCGGCCGCGAAAGCAAGCGCCTCGGCCTCCGGACCGCCCAATTCGGCTTGCCTGCCCAGATGCCGGCGCAGGGCCTCACCGATCGGCCCTTTGGAGGGCTCGCAAGTGAAGACCGCAGGAATCCCGATGCTCGCCAGTCGGGCCAGCAGCATCTTCGTCTGCGTGGTGGAGCCGGAACCGTCGATCCCCTCGATGACGATCAGGGCGCCGGGATGCGGGTTCTGGGGGTTGGTCATGACCCGGTGATTGTCGCAGCCCGGAAGGCGCCCGTGCGCGGTGGTTCCGGCTTGGGCTCAACCCTACGAGCGCCGCCTCGCCAACATCCCGCCTCGCCAACATTCCAACGTCGCCGAAGCGGACCCGGCGACTCGGCGACTCGGCCGGGCGAGACCGGTCGCGTGGTAGGCTTCCGCGGTGCAAGAGAGGCGTCAGGGGAAGAGCGCCAATTCCCCGGGGAAACCGTTCGCGGCCGGACTCCGGCTGTCGCAGAAAGCGCTGATCCTGTTCGGCGTCTTCGCAGTCGGACTGGTCGCCGCCGCGATCGTTTACAAGCCCCTCGGGACGCCCGCCATCGGCTACGACTCGGCTGCCTCGGTCCTCTACTTCGACCGGATCGCGGCCCATCAACCGCTGGAAGGCTGGGTCGCCTCAACCTCCAAGCCGCTCGCCACGCTCATCGATGGGCTGGCCTTCAATCTCACTCGCGACTGGCGGTCTCTCGCCGTAATTGCGACCGCCGAATACGCGTTCATGCTCATCGCGGTGGCCGCGCTGGCATGGCGGATTAGCGGACCGGTCGCCGCCGGCCTCGCCGCCGCCGGCCTGCTCGGTAGCAGCCTGCTCTTCAACGACGGGTCTCTGACCTACGCCACTCCATGGGCAATTCTCTTCTGGGCCCTGGCCGGACTGGCCTTGACGGGACGATCGCCCAGATACGGCCTGGCCGGCGTGGCGCTATTCCTCGGGGCGCTGATGCGGTTCGAGACGATGTTCATCATGGGCCTGGCCGTGGTTGCCCTGGGCGCGTGGCGGCTGGCGCCCGCTGAATGGCTCGGCGACATTCCCCGCCCACCGCGCCGCGCTGCCCTGTTGCTGGTTGGCTTCGCCGCATTGCCGGTCATGCTCCTCCACGATTGGCTTCTCACCGGCAACGCGTTCTTCTGGCTGGACGTCTCGGCGATCGTGTCCAAGGCGGTGCCGGCGGCGGTGGAGTCGCCTGCCCGACTCGCCCAAACCCTCGGCAACCACTTCGCGGGCAACTGGGCCAGGCTCTTGATGCTCGCACTCGCCGCCGTGGGCACCTACGATCTCTTCCGGCGGCGCCAGATGGTCATCCTGATCGGTCTTGCGGCATGCGGCCCGGGCGTCGTCGCGTTCCTCGAGTTTCTCGCGTTCCGGAGTACGTACGTGTCCGGGCGGTACACCATTCCGGCCGATGCGGCCGTGGTGTTTGCCGCGGCAGTCGGGGCGCAGGCGCTTGTGGTCATGGCCACCGGGGCCGCGCGTCGCACCCGCAAGTCGCCATCTCGTCCGGTCGACGCCGAAGAGACCGCAGCGGCCCATGGGCGTTTCGGCCCGTTTGCAGCAATCGGCTGGGTGCTCGCCGGCGCAGTCATCGCCATCGTCATCGTCAGGCCGTACGGCCCGGTCGCGCAGGACACGCGGGCAACGGTAAATGCATCGATAGCCCTTCAGGCCGACGCCCGGCTCGCCATGCCGACCATCCAGAAAGCACTCGATGGGGATCGTCCGGCCTGGATCCAGACCGACGTCGAAAAGCCCAACCAGGGCCCGCCGCCGCGCGTCTGGGTCCCAAGTCTGCTGGTACCGATGTCGGCCGTGGACCTGGGTCTGCCCGTGTGGTCGGTGGGAAGCGGTTCGCCCATCACAGGCAATCCGTCGGGGCTCGCGGTCACCGTCAACACCATCGTCTTCATCGACCGGGACCAAGGCGGCGACATCGCTCAGGACAACGCTCCCTTTGAGGTAGACCGGGCTCTCACGGTGGGCGGCACGACGATCACGCCCCTGCTCAGCCTGCCGGAACAAGGCATCTGGGTCGTACTTCTGAGTCCCGCCGCGCCCTGAGGCTAGGACCCGGGGCTGCCGCGCGGCTGTCTAGTCCGGCGGCTGATCGGCCTTACGAACGCGACCGGGCGGCCGGTCAGCATCCGGCGCAGGAACCAGATCGTCGGCAGCAGAAATAGGCAGGTGAGATGGCGCCAGTGGTTGACCGGGGTGCCCCTGACCAGCAGGGCATCGAACTCACCGGAGCGCCGAACCGAAGCGCCTGACCGAAGCCCGCCACTCGCGTGTCAGCTCGGCCACGCTGCGCCGCGGGACGGCAGCCCGCTGGGCATCGGTGGGACGCTGGCTGCCCTCCGCCGGGATTGAGCCGAATCTGTGCGGTTGGCTGCGGCTGGTTCGGCCATGTCGGGCCTCCGCTGCCTACTCCCTCAGCAGAATCCGCCGGATCAACGGGATCGGTGGAGATCCGTGGGCGATTACCGACTCCAGGTGCGCCCTATAGTCGAACCCCGGAGTCTCGCCAAAGCCTCCTACGACCCGCGGAACCGGCACAGCGGCGGCGCCGCGAGGATCGCCGGACGCAACGGCCGCTCGAACGCGACGTTCCCGTTCCAGGCTCCACATCTCCATCGAGCCGACGAAGTACGTGGACAGCTGAGTGGAACTTAGCCGCGCCCGGTCCCACTTCTTGCGGGCCTCCGACTCTTCCTGGAACCCACCCTTGACCATCAAATCCATCGCCTCCTGCTCCGTCATGGAACCGGCGTGGATCTGGATATCCATCATGGCGTTGGTGATGGCCCGCAGATAGAACTTCCAATGGATCAACATCAGGGCCTGATCGCCGGCGTGGAAGCCGAGGTCCATCATGACCTGGGTCACGTAGACGGCCCAGCCCTCGATGAAGACGCCACTGCCGAAGACGGCCCGCACCAGGGACGGGCAGCGGTTCGAGTAGACGAGCTGGAGGTAGTGGCCGGGCGTTCCTTCGTGAATGGTCGTCAGATCTATCTGGCGGTCGTTTTCCTCGGCCAGATACGAGTCCACCTGCTCCGGAGTCCAGTCATCCGGTGGCGGGGTCATGAAGTAGAACGTCTTCTGGCCCTTGTCCAGCGGCCCCGGCGAATCGAGCATCGCGCCGGCGAACTCGCGCAGGAATGGCGGCGTCCACTCGATCTCCAGAGGCTCGTCCGGGACCGTAATGACGTCGTGGCTCCTGGCAAACTCGACGATGTCGCGATAGCTCTCGCGGCAATAGTCCACGAGATCCGCGGCCGGATGATGAGCCTTGCCTATGGCTGCGGTCACGGTCGCGACCGTTCGCGAGTCCGCCGCTTCCGGGCTGCCATCTCTCGCCGCCGTGGGAAGTGGCTCCCCCGGCACCCACTGGCTCCAGATCTCCCGGGCAATCCGGATCATCTCGGCCCTGACCGCATCGAATTCCACGCGGGCCTGGACCATGATCGTGTCGGCGGTAAGGTCGCTGCGGAACGTGTGGTGCAGCTTCCGGGCGAACAACTCCGGTCCGAGTCTGCCTTCGCCAGTGGATCGGTGTAGCAACTCCGCCAGGTGTCGATCGAGGTCGGCGATAGCGTCCAACGCATCTTCGGCGCCCGCCTTCAACCGAGGGAGCACCTCGGCCACGCCCGGCTCGCCCGTGGCCCTCTCGGCTTGCGACACCGCGTCCTCAACCAGCGAAACGATCCCCGGCAGCTGCTTGATCGCCATCTCCGTGTGCAGCTTGGAGGGCGGCCTGGCAGGCATGCTCCCAAGTTCGTGCCGCGCCGCAGCGAGAACCGCCCGCACCCCTTCCAGACGCGCGGCCACGGACGTCAGCCGCTCGGACAGCGGCGCGAACTCGCGCGCAAGCAGCGGAAAAATGCCGCCACCGAGCAAGTACACGATACCGAGGGCGTCCCACGCATCCTCCCGCAGTTCCGTCTCGTCGAAGCACAGGGCGGCCAGTTCTGATCGCAGCAGGTCCCGGTCGATCCGCTCATCGAGCGTCAGGTCGCCGTCGGCAAACGTCCGCAGTTCCAGCTCCCAGCGATCGGTGAAGGCGAGGCGGGCCTCCCGGCCGGCTGGGCTCAGATCCGGCCACTCGCCGTCCACCGCGTGCATGCCCATGGCGGTGGCGGCTACGGGATAGAGACGGAAGAACTCGTCAAGAAACGCGTCGACGCGAGCGGCAAACTGCGACATCGTTCTCCTCGGTGTATGTGCGTCGAGTGTAGCGGCACGACCAAGATGGGTCGGGCATGGCCTCGCCGCCCGATGCTAAACTGGCCTTCCGGCCGGCCAGTTCGTCCCGGCTTGCGTTGGAGGTCGTGCGCTGAGTTGCGGTTCGCCGGCAGAGGGAGCCATACAATGACGATCCGTCGCACCGCAGGCTTGGCCTTGGCCACGCTCCTGACCACCCTGGCCCTCTCCGGCTGCGCCGGAACGGCGACGACCGGCGGTTCCTTTCACGCCACCGGGTCCATGTCCACCGGCCGGCGCTTCCACACCGCGGCCCTGATGGCCGACGGGCGAGTGCTCGTGGTCGGCGGATACCTGTACCGGACGGCAGAAATCTATGACCCCGGCACCAGCTCGTTCAGAGAGACCGGCGGCATGTCGCTCAACCGCTACTGGCAGACGGAAACGCTTCTCACCGACGGCCGCATCCTGGTGACCGGCGGCCTCAGCGACAACGGCCCGGTCGCGTCTGCGGAGTTGTACGACCCGGCTACGGGTTCGTTCAACGCGGTCGGGAACATGACCACGGTGCGCTGGCAGCACACGGCCACACTGCTGAGCGACGGCCGGGTCCTCATCGTCGGTGGATCGAACGCATCGGCGGAGATCTTCGACCCGGCCACGGGCCAGTTCACGGCAACCGGCTCGATGGCCGCGCCTCGCTGGCAACACACGGCCACGCTGCTGAGCGACGGGCGGGTCCTGATTGCCGGTGGCGGTGGCGCATCCGGCTTCACGAACACGGCGGAGCTCTTCGACCCCACGACCGGAACCTTCAGCCAGACCGGGTCGATGACCACAGCCCGCTATCGCCACACGGCAAACCTGCTGCCCGGCGGCAAGGTCCTGCTGACGGGCGGCTTCACACCGACAGGCCAGGCTGCGCTGGGCGATCTGTACGATCCGGCCACCGGCAAGTTCACAGCCGTCGGCGCGGTCACGGACACTCACGCCTACCAGGCCGCGGCAAACCTGGCCGACGGGCGGGTCCTGGTGATCGGCGGCTTCGGCGGCGACGCGGGCGCCATCGCGGCATCCCAGATCTACGACCCCAAGACCAGCACCTTCGCCACAACCGGATCGCTGAACGTCGGCCGTGAGGCTCACACGGCGACGGCGCTCTCGGACGGCCGCGTGCTCGTCGTCGGCGGCAACACCGGATCGAGCGATCTGGTTTCGGCGGAGTTGTTCCAGCCCTAGCGGGGCGAGGCGCGCAACAAACCCCAACATGGTCTCGACGCCCGCGCTAGCATCCAACCACGCGGCGCCGCGATGATGGCGCGCAGATCTCGGAGGAAACGCCGATGCTCGAGCTCGTCATCAAAGTCGCCGTAAACGCCGCCGCGCTGCTGACTGCAGCCATGGTCGTGCCGGACTTCCGTTTCCTGTTCCACACGGACAAGCCGGAGGACTGGCTGAAGATCCTGGTCATTGCCCTCGTGTTCGCCCTGGTGAACAGCTACATCAAGCCGGTCGTCAAGGCGCTGGCGATGCCGATCGGCTTCCTGACGATGGGCATGGTGGCGTTCGTCATTAACGCCGCTCTACTGCTTGGAACAGCCTACATCGTTAACACCTTTGTCAACGGCAACGGCTTCGCCTTCTCAGTCGGCGGTTACCCGCAGGGCCATTTCGGCTATGCGGCCATCGGCTGTGCAGTCGTCGCCTCGATCGTGATCAGTGCCGTGTCGACCGTTCTCAATCTGGTCCTGGTGCCGCGGAAGCTGGTCGGCTTCTAAATCGCGCCGGGCTTGCCTTGATGCCTACCACAGACGCCTCGTCGCTGGCGAGTCTCTTCGACGCGAACGTCTCCAAGCAACAGGCGAAATCTGCGCCGGGGACGCTCACGGAACGCGAGCGGTTCCGAATGCGGCTTCGGCGCCGGCCCCTTCTTCTCGACGGCGCCATGGGAACGTTGCTCTTCTCGCGCGGAATTCCCCAGCGGGCCTGTCTCGACGAACTGGTCCTGACCAGACCGGAGATCGTCTCAACGATCCATCTCGAGTACATCCAGGCGGGCGCCGATGCAATCGAAACCAACACGTTCGGCGCCAATCGCTTCCGGCTCGCGGAGTACGGAGTCGAGAAGCTGGCCGGACGCCTGAATCGGCGCGGCGCCCAATTGGCCCGCGAGGCGCGAGAGACATCCGGCAAGGACGTCCTGATCGTCGGCTCCATCGGGCCGCTCGGTCCCAGTGGCCGCATGCCCAAACCGCATCCGGGAATCGCTCGCGCCGCGTTCCGGGAGCAGATCGAAGGCCTGCTCGAGGGCGGCATAGACATGTTCACCTTCGAGACATTCGACCAGCTCGAGATGCTGCTGCTGGCGGTGGAAGAGGCACAGCGCGCGTGCGACCTGCCGATCATCGCCCAGATGACCTTCGGCGAGGACATGGCCGCCAACGACGGCACCACTCCCGACATTGCGGCGGCGGCGCTGACCGTGGCGCGAGTGGACGCGATCGGCGTCAACTGCGGCGCCGGGCCGCTCGTCTGCCTGGAGGCCCTGGCCAGGACCGGCCCGCCGACCGCCACGGTTGCGCGCTGCATCGTCCCGAACGCGGGGCTGCCTCAGCGCATTGAGGGCGAATTCATCTACTCGGCCGGGCCGGAATACTTCGCCGAGATGGTCCCGCAGACGCTCGTGGCGGGAGCCCGAATCCTGGGCGGCTGCTGCGGAACCACTCCGAAGCACACGAGAGCAATGCGAGCGGCAATCGACGCGCTCAGCCTGGGCGGCGCCGCGGCCAGAACGATAGTGGCGCCGGTGCCGGGCGACCACGACCCGGCCGACGCGGCACCCGACGCGGCTCCCGACGCGGCCGAATCCGACCCTGTGGCCGCGGCCGCGCCGCGCACGCCCCGGCCAGAAGCCCCGGGCGGAGACGAAGCCACTCCCCCATCCGGTCTCGCGGCCAAACTCGCCGACGGCTCCTTCGTCATCTCCGTCGAAATCGATCCGCCGCGGTCGATTCGCATAGAGCGCACGATCGAGGCAGCGCGTCTGCTCAAGGCGGCCGGCGTTGATCTCGTGAACATCAGCGACTCCGCGACCGGCCGGGTCCGCATGGGCGCCATGGCGGTCTCGTTCGGGATCCAGCAGCAACTGGGGCTGGAGTGCCTGGTTCATCTGACAACCCGAGATCGCAACCTGATGGCGCTGGAGGCGGAGTTGCTCGGTGCTCACGCCCTGGGCCTGCGCAACATCCTGGCTCTGACCGGGGACCCGCCGCGCGTGGCGGACCGGCCGGCAACTTCGGCTATCTGGGACGTGGACTCCATCGGCCTGATCGAGATCATTCGCCGGCTCAACAGGGGTGAGGACGCGGCCGGCTTCCCGATCGGGCAGGCGGCCCATTTCACAATCGCCTGCGCCCTCGACTCGACATCGCCCAACCCGGACAAGGAGTGGGGCCGGCTGGAGCAGAAGCTCGCGGCCGGGGCAAACCTGATCATGACCCAGCCGGTCTATTCGCAAGGGCAGGTCGAGGCCATGCTGGCCCGGTCGCGCCAGATATTCGGTGGCAGCGGCTTCCCGGTACCGGTCCTGCTCGGCATCCTGCCTCTGCACAGCTCCCGGCACGCCGAGTTCCTGCACAACGAGGTGCCGGGAATCACGATTCCAGACGAGCAGCGGGCGACGATGCGGGAAGCGGGCGAGCGCGGCGGCGAGGCTGGCCTCGAGATGTCGATGAACCTGCTGGCCGAGGTCGAGAGCCAGGTAACCGGCACGTACATCATGCCCAGCTTCGGCCGGTACGAGCTGGCGGCAGAACTGGTGCGCCGCATCCGTGCCCGGCACGCAGCCCGGAAGAAGAACTAGGCAGCAGCAGCAGCAGCAGCAACCGCTACGAGGATCGGTCCGAGTGGGCTAAACTCGCGGCATGGGTGCAGTCGACACGATGGAACAGTTCTTCGAGTTCTTGAACGCGGGTGATCGCGAGGGCGCCGTCTCTCTCATGGATGAGAAGGCGGAACTCCGGGTCCACGTCGCCGGTAACGCACGCACCCTTCGAGGGCTGCGCGAGGTCGGTGGCTGGTTCCTACGCGCCGAGCCCGGCTTTCGGATGATCCCGGGCGATGTCCGCGACATGGGCAACACCTACCAGGCAAATCTCCTGGTGGTCAGGCCCGGGGCGCCGAGTCAGCAGCTGGACTCAAGCTTCCGAGTTGAGGCCGGCAAGATCACGGCCATAAACCTAACGCCGCGCTAGGTTTCCGAGCGCCCCCGAGCGCCCCCGAGCGCCCCCGAGCGCCCCGCGCCGCAGCCCTCAACACGCGACCTGAAGCCAGCAGCGAACCCCTCTGCTAGCTCGCCCCGGCCGATGGCGAGGGCTTCCAGCCTATCGGCGGGATGTAGAGGACATCCCCGGCCTGGATTATGGCGGGGTCTTTGACCTGCGGATTGGCCGCCAGCAGGTTTTCCTGCGTGATGTGATAGGTGGCGGCAATCGCCCACCACTGGTCGTCCGGTTTGATGATGTACTGGTACATGGTTGCGTCGGCCGCGTTGGCAGTTGGCGTAGGAGTCGTGACCGCGTTGGTCGAGACGGGCAGCGACGGTGCGCTTGCGGCGGTCGCGCCACGATTCACGGAGATGACGATCGGAAACAGAATCAAAGCGACCATCAGAATGGCCAGGCAGATGGCTGCCAGCAGGAGCGGCTGATTGGCGCGATGTTCCTCGCGGCTGCGCAGCCTGGGGAAGCTCTCCAGCCGAGGCGGGTTTTCCCAGCCAGGATGAGTTGGGCCGCGGCGAGCCATGGCAACCGCAGGCGCCCCGAGCGAGGATGGTGGAGTGGGGGCGGCAGGAGCCTTGGAGCGCTTGCCCTCGTTGTCATAGCTCCAGAGAGTGGCGGATGCGTCCGTGCGGCGCGGGAGCGCTTCGGCCGGAGGCGTCGTGGCGGAGCGGGCAGCCAGAAAGGCCGGAGTGAGCGGCTCATCGGCCGCTACGGCTGCAGCGACTTCATCCTGAATTCCGGGGCGCCGCGCTGGCGCAACGGGAGCCTTGACCGCTGCGGCTTCCTGCCGCGCCCAGTCCAGGAAGACGGGGCATCCGGCGAAGCCTGCAGTCAGACAATAGCTTTCCTGATGCGGGAAGGCGCGCGGCTCCGGCTCCGGCGCGGCGAAGCAGCGATGCCGGTGATCGGCCTTGCTCGAACGATGGTCCCGGTCGTCCTCAAAGGCTACGAACGGGCACGCACTCGGGCCGCCGTCTGACAGTTCAGTGGGCTCCTCAATCACGCCCGAATTGTACCCGGGGCCACCAGTCTTGTGCCAAAACCCCTCCAGTACCGTCTGGTGGTTCGCGGTGAGGCCGGGTAATCGGGGCCCGGATGCCCCCGACCCCTCTACGCCGGGATCTGATCCAGGGCCGACTGCAGCGACTGGATGTAGCCCTCGCTGGTGTACGTCGCGCCGGAGATGGTGTCGATCTGGGCGCTCTGGGCCACCAGGACCTCACTGCGAAGCTGCGGTCCGGCGTACGAGCTGATCTGGCCGGTGTGGCCGCCGCCGCTCGGAAGGTGCAGGGCCGTTGCGTCCGTGATCACGCCGTTCTGGATCGTGAGCTGCACCTGGACCGTGCCGTAGGGAGTATTCACGGCATTGCCGGTCAACTGGCCGGAATAGGTGCTCCGAATGGCCGCACTGCCACCCGCGGCGTTGCCGCCGTTGCCGCCGCCCGCGGCGTTGCCGCCGTTGCCGCCGCCCGCGTTGGAAACCGGACTCGGCGCCACGTAGGGCGTCTTGAAGCTGAGAAGTAGCGCCAGCGCCGCGGTGGTGAGGAGAGTTGCAACAACGGCTCGTTTAGGCATTATCAGTTCTCCATCGCCTAGAAAGCGAAGCGTTCGTAGTGGACCTGGCCATCAGGAACGCGAAGCCAGCGAAGACTGTTGAGGACTCGAGTCATCATCCCGGTCGGGCCGCAGACGTAAACGTCGCGGTCGTGGATGTCCGGGACCAGGCGCCGGAGCGCCCTGGGGTCGAGCGGATCGCTCGGCATCTCCCGAGACCCGCGCTTTCCAACCAGGTAGTGGACGGTCGCGCCGCGCATGCTCGCCAGCTCGTCGATCTCCTTCCGGAAGACCAGTTCGCTTGGGTCGCTGGCGCGGTAGACGAGAGTCAAGTTGCCGCGCGATGCCGGCAGCTCTTCCAGCAGGGCCCGCAGCGGGGTGATCCCGATGCCGCCCGCGATGAGCAGAACCCGGGCCTTGGTCCGAGCCGCGCCGGTCAGGGCGCCGTACGGGCCTTCGACGAAGACGGGCGTCCCAACGGCGATCCGCTGGAGCTTGTCCGTGTGGTCGCCCAGATCCTTGATCGTGAAGCGTAGGTACTTGCCGTTCGGCGCGGCCGAGATGGAGAAGGGATGGGCCTTGTACCAGCCGTCCCTCGTCAGGAAGCGGAGGCGGAACCACTGACCGGCGCGTACGGGAAGCTGATCCAGCTCGCGCCCGGAAAGGTAGATCGATGAGACGCCCGGAGCTTCTTCCACGACGTTGGCGACGCGGAGCCGGTGCCGGCGAGACACGGAAACCGGCTGCCAGAAGCGGAAGACGACCAGGCATCCGAACGCCACCACGTACAGCCCGATCCAATAGATGCGGGCGACGATGTCCGTGGTGAAGTCCACACCCACAAAGAGCTGGTGCAGGAAGCCGAGGGCAATGGCGAGATATGTGTAGAGGTGGATCGCGTACCAGGTCTCGTAAGAGGCCTTGCGGCGGACGGCTCTCACGGACGAGAAGCCGACGACCATGAAGAGAACCAGCGACACCGCAGACCACAACACGTACGGATAGGTGAGGATCAGGGTGAAGAACTGATCCACCGGCGAAACGCCGACGCCCATCGCGTATCCCACCGTTGTGAACACGGCATGGCCGACAAGCAGCCAGATGGCAGTGAAGCCAACCCAGCGGTGAGCGTCCGTAATTCGATCCTGCCCAAAGACCTGATCCAGCCAGGGGCTGCGCGACATCAGGATCAACTGGATCAGAACCAGGTAGGTCCCCATGAGAGCAGTGATCTCGCCTGCGGCGGTGAAGATGCCGGCCGTCGTGGCCAGCTCGCTCAGATTGCCGTGGCGAACCCACATGGCGAGGATCAGCAATGCGTTCCCGCCGAGGATGGCGTATACGTCATTGGCAGTGACCGGCCAGACACGCGGCATCGGGACGCGGCGGCCCTTGCGGGCCGGCGCCGCCGTTTGAACCGAGTTGCGAGTGTTGGCCGTTGGGTTCATCGAGTTGAAGCACTCCCCATCCTGTTGCGCTGTCAAAGCGTGCCGGATGTCGCTCCCTGACTGTGTCACCCGTGCTACAGAGCGACCCGACGGGGCAATATTCGAGGAGATAGCTGGAGTGAGGCTGAAAAGTTCATGGTGGAACTGTGTGTTTAGCGTGCAGGCATCGTGGAGTCGCAGCCGCTCCGGCAGCACCGCAGAACCGTTGCGCAGCCGCTCCGGCACCGCCGGAGAACCGGCCCCCGGTCCGACGAACAGCCGAGATTGACAGGCGGACCTCGCCCCACCAACACTTGCACACGGCCGAGGCCCAACGAAGCTGCTTGCTCAATCTCGCCTCGCCTGACGTCCCCGCCGGGAGGAGATCGATGACTCGACTGACCAGCTGGCTGAAGCCCTCGACCACAGCCTACGCTCATTGCGACGTGCCATGCGGTATCTACGACCCGCACCAGGCGGAGCTTGCCGCCCGCACGGTCGCCCGCATGGTGGAACTGATCGGCCAGATCCCGGCCGGCAGCACCGAGTTGGCGGACCGCCAGAAGTTCGTCCGCTGCGTGGCCATCAAGGAACAGCACGCCGAGATCGTGAAGCACGAGATCCAGGTCATCTGGAGCGACTACTTCAAGCCGGAGCATGTCGAGCGTTACCCGGACCTGCACGACCGCGCCTGGAAAATCCTCAAGCTCGCGAGCAAGAACAAGCAGAACATCGACGCTGCTGCCGCCGCCGAGCTGGAGACCGCGGTCAAAGAGTTCGCCGACATCTTCTGGTCGACCAAGAAATAGCCGACCGAAGAGAACGATCGAGATGAACGAGACGCCGGAGGACAGCCCTCCGGCGTTCTCCTTTTCCGAACCGGCGGAGGCGGGCCTGGGGCCTCAGGACGCCTCTGGTCCGTTGCCCCGCGCAACGAGTCGGGGATTGCCCAAGCTCCTCGCCACGTGGCTCAGAGCCCGTCGTGGGACGTGGCGCGTAGCCGTCGCCGAGGAGAGCATGGCTCCTGCGCTCGCCTCCGGGGACTGGCTGCTCATCGATCCAACCTGCGATCGCTGGCCGCGGCGAGACAGCATCGTCGTCTTCCACGAACCCGAGACCGGCATCCTGGCCGTCAAGCGCGTGGCCGCTCGGCCCGGAGACCGGATCCGGATCGCCGCCGGCATTCTCCGCCTGGGCCCGGACGAGGCCTGGCTCCTCGGCGACAACGAGGCAGTGTCTCTGGATTCACGGCGCTACGGGCCGGTGCCGCTGGAGGCGCTGGCGGGGCGGGCGTGGTTCCGCTACGGGCCGGTGTCACTCGAGAGGCTGGCCGAGCGAGCGTGGTTCCGCTACGGGCCGAATCTGGGCCGGATCGGGAGGCTTGGCCGGCGCGGCTGACGGCGCAGCGCTGCGAGGCGCCGCCCAGTGCCCTCGTTGCGAGGCGCCGCCCAGTGCCGTCGTTGCGAGGCGCCGCCCAGTGCCCTCGTTGCGGCCTATGTCGCACATTTTCGGTGGCACCGAATGGCAACGCGCCGCAATGCACGCTCGAAGGCCCAAAGAACACTCCTGCCGCTGCCTCAAGGGCGAATTGGGCACGTTTTGCCGCCGGCAGATTGACGTCCGCGGGGCGCTTCCCGCCGAACGGAGTGCCGTTTCCGGGCCCCGAAACTCCCCGGATCGCCTTCCAGTTTCGGTGTAGCCGAAAAGTTGCGCGAGAGATCAGCCTCAGGCCGGCAGCCGGCCGCCGGTCCCGGCCGGCCCCGACGGCGCTGACCTTGCCGACCTCTGCCCGCGCCGCGGGGCCGCGTCCTTCGATTTAGCCGTCAGGCGACTCGTATCGTGCCGAACCGGCCGCCGACCTGCGGTTTTGCCATCACGCGAGTGTTATCCAGCCGCGACGCCAGAGCCGGCGCCCCGAGAGCCTGAGAACGTGGCCGGTCAGCAGGTTTCCACGCTCAGCTGCCGGCGTGGGAGCGTCACCAAAGTGCGAATCGGCCGTGGACTGCCGCGCCGAGCTAGATACCACTCGTGTGGCGAATATCGCAGCGAGATCGCCGGCCCTGGCTCCGGCGCCGACCCGGCGGCGTCGATGCAACCCGTCCTGGATCTGCCGAGAGCCACGCCGACCGCCGCTCCGAGCCAGCGTCAGCTCCCCGCCGCCCGCCCCTCAGACCCGCCCAATTAGCTCCCGCGCGGCCAGTTCGATCATGGCGTGATCGCGCGGCAGCATGTCCTGGAGCATCACCCGCTCCACGCCCGCGGCGGCGAAGCGGGTGACCATCGCTCGGGCCTGTTCCGGCGTGCCGATGATCCACCTGGGCCGGCGCGCCTCCAGCCACGTGCCCGTATCCGCACCGCCCACACCGATCATCTCCAACTGGTCGCGCACCCGCCTCTGGAACTCGGCCTCGTCGGCGCCGAGAAGCACTCCCGCCATCACGGACCGGCGCACCGTCGCGGGATCGCGGCCGATCTTCCGGCACTCCTCGTCCAGCCGGGCGAACGCGGCGGCACACTCCTCCGGCCCGGAGCTGGACATGTTGTACTCGTCGGCGTATCGGGCGGCCAGTCGCAGCGAGCGCGGGCTCCCCTCCCCGCCCACGATGATCGGCGGATGGGGCCGCTGCACCGGCTTGGGATTGAACGAGGCGGACTCGATGCGCACCTGGCGACCTTCGAAGGACCAGCCGTCCGGCTCCTCCCAGAGGCCGTGGAGGATCGCCAGTTCGTCCTCCATAAGATCGGCCCGCTCGCGGATCTCGGGGAACGCCAGGCCGAGCTGACTGTGTTCGGCCTCATTCCAGCCGGCACCGACGCCGACGTCCACTCGGCCGCCACTCATCTCGTCGGCCGTGGTCACGACCTTGGCAAAGGATCCGGGGTGCCGGAACGTCACCGGCGACACAAGCGCACCCAGCCGGATGGTGGTCGTCTCGCGAGCAATTCCGGCCAGAACCGTCCAGGCGTCGGTGGTCGGTTTGTCGGCCGGGCCGGGGAAGCTTCGATAGTGGTCAGACCTGAAGAAGGCCTCGAAGCCAAGGCGCTCGGCCAGGCGGGCCAACTCGAGTTGCTCGGCATAGGACAGGCCTTGTTGCGGCTCGATCATCAACGCAAAGAGCATGAGATCCTCCGGCGCGGGACTTGATTCCTGGCCCGATTCAAGCTTAGTTTGGACCGATTGGAAGTTCCGGTGCGCGCGTGCACATTCTCGCTGCAAAAAGTCACTGACCAAGCTAGAATTTGCGCGTTCCATCGGATAGGGGCCCGGTGGACCCAAACGGCGTCAAAACGATTTGCACATCCCTTGGCGGGCCGGACCCCCCTCACCGGCCCGCCTTTTCTTTGCCCGGCAGCAGGCGGCGCATCGCGTGGGCCAGCGTTGCTGGCACGTTGTCGCCTGCGGTACTCGCTCACACACCCTCAGGTGTGCTCGCTCCGCTCCTCTGCTCCGCCTAGCGCTGCACACGCCGGCTGTCGGGCTGAGGCGAGTGGCGTTCCGGCCGAGGCCGATGCGCTTCGTTGGCTCCTGCGGTCCTCGCTCACACATATGCGGGTCCTCGTCGCCGCCTCGGCCTCAAGCCAAGCTTGCTTGGCTCGCCGTCGGACGGCGACCCATCCCTGGGGACTCCACGGCATACTTGCTCCATGCCCGACAAATTGAGCCCGCCCAATCCATCGCTGAGCGACGGCGTCATCACCCTGCGGCCGTATCGCGCCGAAGACGCAACGGCCATCGCAGCCGCCTGCCAGGACACCGAGATTCCGCGCTGGATTCCGATCATCCCCGTGCCGTACACGCTGGATGATGCTCGCCATTTCATCCTGATGACGCTCCAGGCCTGGCATGACGGCTCGGGCTATGAGTTTGCCGTCACGGACGCGAGCACGGATCAATACGCCGGATCGATCGGCGTGCATCTGGGCCCCAATCCGCGACGCCATTCGGTGGGCTATCTGATCGCCCCGCACGCGCGAAGGCGCGGCTACGCGACGCGCGCCCTGCGCCTGCTCACTCGCTGGGGCTTTGCCGAACTGGGAATTGAGCGCCTGGCGCTCTGGACCCTGGTCGGAAACACAGCCTCGCAGACCGTGGCAGAGAGAGCGGGATTCCGATACGAGGGCCTCGCCCGTAATTGGGAATTGGATCGAGACGACACGCCGATCGACATGGTCATGTTCTCAATGACCCCTGAGGATCTGGCCGACGCGATTGCGGCGGAGGCACAGGCCGCTATGGCGGCCGCAAGGGGCGAGGCCACGACCCCGATCGCCGAGGTTCCGCGCGATCTCTGGGCCGTCGGCGTCAGGACGGCGCCGTTTGTGGAGATCGCCGACGTGGCGGACCTCAGACCCGGCTCCATGCGCAGAGTGACCAGGGCGGATCTGGACCTTCTGGTCGCCTGGATCGACGGCGGCATCGTGGTCACAGACGACCACTGCCCACACATGGCGGCGCCGCTGAGCGTCGGGTCGCTGGACGGCTGCATCGTTGCCTGCCCGCTGCACGAAGGCCGCTTCGACCTGAGCACCGGCGAAACGGCCCAGATGCCCACGACGGGCGGCCTGGACGCAGACGGGGCATACCACGGTCCGTGGTCGCCCAGCGGCGCGGAACTAAAGCCCGAAGCCACGTCCAAGAAGCTCGAAGCGCGCCGCCTTACCCGCGTCAACCGCCTCCGCTACTATCCCGCCCGAATCCGCGACGGCAAGCTGGAAGCCCAACTACCGATCATTCCCGAGTAGCGCGCGCCGGGCGGGGCGGGCCGGGCGGGGCGGGGCGGGGCGAGCGGGCCGGAGCGGGCCGGGTCGGGGCGGGTCGGAGCGAGCGAGCGGGCCGGAGCGGGGCGGGGCGGACCGGAGCGGGGCGGGTCGGGCCGGGGCGGCACCCGTGGGCTCCAGAACTTGCCGAATTCACATCGGAACGACATCAAGCAGGCCTGTGGCGACCCGCCCGACGATTCCGCACGCGTTCCGGGGCTCAAATCGGCAAATCTGAGCGTGAGACGGGCACGTTCAACTGCACTTACCGTCGTGGCCGGGGCTGCGACCGGCTTGAATCACGCCTCATGTCCACCTGATGTGAATCCGGCAAGATCCGCGCGCCCAGCGGCGCGGCGCCCTTTCCGGGGGAGCAGGGCCGGCGCCGGCGCGGCGCCGGGACAACGCGCGAGAAGAAGTCTACCGCTCCCCCACGGACCGCTCGTCCGCCTCGAACGCCTTCTCCGCCTCGGCGGCCCGTTGCGACGAACCGGCGGTGAGCCAGGCGCAAGCCTCGACCATGTCGTCCGTGCAGCGCATCAGATCCAGGTCTGCTGCATCGATCGCTCCACGCATGACGGCCTCGCGGCGGAGCCACTCGAGCAGGCCGCCCCAATACTCCAGCCCGACCAGCACCACCGGGAAGTGCCGGATCTTGCCGGTCTGGATCAGTGTGAGCGACTCGAACAGTTCATCCAGCGTCCCGAAACCTCCGGGGAAGATCGCGAACCCGTCGGCATATTTCACGAACATGACCTTGCGGGCAAAGAAGTAGCGGAACTCCACGCCGAGGTCCACGTACGGATTGGCCGACTGCTCGTGCGGAAGCTCTATGTTGCAGCCCACGGACAGCCCGCCCGCCTCGTGGCAGCCGCGGTTGGCCGCTTCCATGACGCCGGGGCCGCCGCCGGTGATGACCGCAAAACCCTCTTTGGCGAGGAGCCCGGCCAGTTCCCGGGCCTTGCCGTAGTACGGATCCCCTTCCGGGATGCGCGCCGATCCGAAGATCGTGACCGCCTTGCCAACCGCGGCCAGGGCATCGAAGCCTTCCACGAACTCGGCCAGGATTCGCAGGGAGCGCCACGGGTCCGAATCCAGGAACGCCGGCCGGTGGCGCGGCGACAGGAGCCGCTCGTCCTCCGTCCGGGCATGGACCGTCAGCATCTCCTGGGCCTTGGCCTTGTAGGTCACCCGGCCGCTTCGGCGACGATCGTTGCCGTTGCCGTTGTGGTTGCCGTTGTGGTTGCCGTTGTGGGGCGTGCCGGCCCCGGCCGGCTCGCCGCCGGAGCGCGGACCCTTGTTCTGCATGCCGGCCCCATCCTTCTGCGTGTTCGTATCTGATCGTGACATTGCGATCGCCTAGTCGTGCCGGGAGAGCATGCCACGACCGTCGCCGTCCCGTTCCGGACTCAGGAGTGATCGGCTACTTCTGCGGCACCGTGAGCCCCGCCGTGAGCCACGCCTTCCAGATGGCTTGCGCCGGCCCGGCCGTGAATGAGTTGCCGAACCGAACCAGGGGCAGGCGGATGAGGTTGTTGTTGGCGAGGAGCCGCTCCGCGATCTCGTCGTCGGCGAGGCGCATGTATGCCAGGCCGAGATCCTTGTAGGCGCGGCCTTCCGTGTCCAGCAGGGCCGATGCGCCGAGCCGCTCCACAAATCGGCGCAGCTCACCAAGCGCGATCGGCTTGCGCTTCAGGTCCACGAACGTGACGGCCACGCGCCGCTCCTTGAAGAACCGCGTAGCGGCCTGCGTTGGGCGCGAGTCCACGATCCCGAACATCTGGACGGTGGGCGCCGGCGGAGTAGGCATCAGATGAAGGCTACGGCCGGGCCAGGCTCAGCAGGCCGACTACGGGCAAGCACGACACGGCCAGAAGGACGCGGAAGACGTTGTCTGGGGTTGTGTTCCGAGCCACGAACCCGAGAGTGCTCGTACGGAGCATACCCAGCGACCGGCGCGTGGCCGTCATGCTGGCGAGAACCGGCTCGCCACGGTCCACCGCCCGCCGCGCGCCTTCGATCGCCAGACTCGTCAGCTGACGGGAGCGCGCGTTTTCGTCGGGGATCTCCTCGGCCACAACGCGAACGCCGCCGAGGCCGTCCACGTGGGTCTCATCGAACGCCAGCATCTCTGCCCAGCGCGCATGGCGAGTTCGGTCGAGGGCGTCCTTCGGCGTCCACGCGTCAAGCTCCCGATGCGCAGAGGCGAGGTCGCCCAGCTGCCACAGGGCCGCAACCCGCAGCGACGCCGCCAGGCCGCCCCTCTTCTTACCCAATCGATCCAGAGTGGCCTCGGGGTCACCCGGCACGGATGCAAGGCCGTCGACTGCCTTCCACATGAGCCGAGCGTTATCCAGGGACCAGGTACTCAGTTCTGCAACCGGACGGAACGGCCGGACCACAAAGAGATATTCCGCCCCAATATTCAGCGGCAGCATGATGGCCAGGATCCCAGCCCAGGCCACGACAAAGGCCGTGTTGCCCGGCATCACCCGCCAGAGTCCGGTGACGAAGGCAAGAGCCGCGATCCCCACATACCCGGCCAGAGCCACGAACCGGACCCGGCGCACAATCCGCCTGAGTTCCTTTCGCTCTGTTCTGAGCGCGGCGCCGAGCGGATCGGGCCTCGGCGACACGCCAGGCGACACGGCGTTCGTTTGCGACATCAAGCCTCCAGAGTTATCCCTCCGCCAAAGTATCGGGCATCCTACGGCCGGGCGCGAAAACCGGCCGTAGCGGGATAGACTGGCCCAATGAAAGCGTTCGGCAATCTGGGCAGGCCAAAGCAGCCACCGGAAGGCCAGGACCAACCCGAGCCGGCCGTCGGGATCTTCCAGGACGGCCATGTCATCGCCGGCCGATACAAGGTCTATGGACTCCTGGGGAGCGGCGGCTTCGGGCACGTATACCTGGTCCAGTCATTGCAGTCCGGCGGCGTCTACGCTCTCAAGACGTTCCGGGACAAGTTCCTCCACGACGTCCAGACCCGCGATCGCTTTCGCCAGGAAGCGGCAACCTGGATCGCGCTGGACCGCCACCCGAACATCGTCCGGGCCAATTCCGTGGACGAACTGGACGGCCGCCTGTACATCGCCCTGGAGTTCATTGCCCCGGACGAGGAGGGCATCAACTCGCTGGCCGGCCATCTGGAGCGCAAACCGCCGGACCTGCACCAGAGTCTGCGTTGGGCCATCCAATGCTGCCGTGCCATGGAGCACGGCTACTCGATGGGCATCCGGGCCCACCGCGATCTCAAACCCACCAACATCCTCATCGGCCCCGACGGCATCGCCAAGATCACTGACTTCGGCCTTGCCAGCGCCGTCGACGACACGGGCGCGGCCGAGCCGTGGGACGAGAGCCGGGCAGCCCGAATCGGCCTCGCCGCCGGCGCCGTGGTGGGAACAATTACCGGCACGCCCAACTACATGGCGCCCGAGCAGTTCCTGCCCCGGACGGTCTGCAGCGAGCGCACGGACCTCTACGCCTTCGGCGTCGTGTTATTCCGGATGGCGAGCGGCGGCGCCCTGCCGTTTCAGGTCGTGCGGCCGCGCGACTCGGAGACGTCGTGGGTCAGGTTCGTGCACGACATCCGCTACCTGCACGAACGCGCGCCTATACCGCGAGTGGACTCGCCGCTCGAGCCCATCCTTCACGGGCTTCTGGAGAAGGACCCAGTCGGCCGATATGCGTCCTTCGCGGAACTGCGCGGCGACCTGGAGGCGCTCCTCTACCGGCAGACCGGCGAAGTCATGCCGCCGCCCCAGCTGGGCCGACTCGACGTGGCCGACTGGGTCAACAAGGGCCTCAGCCTGCGAGCCCTCGGCCGAAACGACGAAGCGATCAACTGCTTCGACAACGCCCTGGATCTGGACCCGGCCTGCGCTACGGCCTGGCTGGACAAGGGCGTGGCCCTCGGCTCAACCGGCCGGCACGAGCAGTCCGTATCTTGCTACCGGCGCGTTGTGGAGCTGGATCCGCGCGATGTCTTTGCCTGGAACAACCTGGGCCGCAGCCTGCTAGCGCTCGGTCGGACGGACGAGGCCCTGGTATCGGCCGAACAGGCCCTTGCCCTGGATCCCGGACACGGACGGGCCTGGAATACCCGGGCGACCATCCTTGCCTCGACTGGCCACGACGAGGAGGCCCTGGCGTCGTTCGACCGCTCGATCGCCATAGACCCGAACAGCAGCAGCGCCTGGAAGAACCGCGGGACTTGCCTTGCCCACCTCGGCCAGCACAAGGAGGCGATCCCCAGCTTCGACCGAGCTATTGGGATCGATCCGCTCAACGGCGACGCCTGGGTCCGGCGCGGCCTCAGCCTGGCCGCGATGAAGCGGCCCAAGGACGCCGTGCCCTGCTTTGAGCGGGCCCTGGCCATCAACCCCAACAACGGCGAAGCCTGGACACATCGCGGGCTGCAGTTGCTCGCGCTGGGCCAAATAGAACCGGCGCTCACCTGTCTGGAGCGCGCAACCGGGATCATCCCCAGGGACAGCCTGGCCTGGCAAGGCAAGGGCGAGGCCCTCGCCAAAGTGGGCCTCTACAAGGAGTCGCTCGCCGCCCTGGACCGATCCTTGCGCCTCACGGATCCCACGAACCGGCCCCGCCTCCAGATCCTGGTCGATCTCATCGACCGCATCCAGCGCGAGGCCGCGGGGCGGAGGTAGGGCGCTGCGGTCGGGCGGGAGCCTAGAAGCCGGGATGAGCCAGCACGATCAGAGCGACTGGAGGTAGGCAAGCGAGGAGGAATAGGACGCTGCTCCTGAATTCAGGACGGCGGAGCCGAGCTCGCAGGTCCAGCCCAGGCAGTTCTTCTCGGCCAAGCATTTGGCGCGCCACAAGCAGACCATCCAGCGAGTAGCCACCATCTTCGCCGGCCCTACTGGCCTCTGCGACGGCGATGCGGACGAGCAGACGGTGCCTCGCGACCTCGCTGGAGAGACTCCGCCATCGCTCGAACCGCCGCCAAGCCGTCAACCCCGGTCGAATCGTGGCCGACCAATTCGGCAAGCCGAGTGTGGCGGACCAGTTCGACAGGATCAGTCGGCGTTCATTCCTCGAGAGCCGTCTCCGCCTCGTGAAGCTTGCCCTGCTCCTGCAGAGCCCGAACGCGGAAATAGCTGGCCTGATCGCCTATACGATCCCCGATGCGCTCCAGCACCGCAGCCAGATCGGCCGGTACCTGCCCGTTACCGTCGAACGCCAGCCGGGATCGGCGCCCGTCATCGGCAAACCATTCCAGCAGCTCGAACGCGGGTCTATAGACCCGGAGCGCGTGCCAGAAGTACGCAGCGAACGGCAGCGTGAACATGATCGCGAGCATTGCCGCCCAGACCGCCACGAACGCAGCCATGGAAAGGCCCGGCGACGTCAGGAGCCCGGCAGCATGGGCCGCGTAGAAGGCCAGGATGAGGAATACCGCCAGGATGGCCAGCGCGAGAATTTGGAGTCGTCTGGAACGACGCGCAACTTGCCGGCCGTCGGCCTTGAAGGTCCGAGCCAGCGGATTCTTGGCGGATGGCTGGGCGCTTTTCGTGGGCATATGTCCCTCAAGTACTGCTTCGCCAAGGCCGGAAATGTAGACGAGCCCGCGAGCACTTTGCGTTCCGGCCGAAGTTGCGGCGCGCGGCCCGCGCGGGCGGCATCTGGTTTCTCCGAGATACCCGCCGGGCCGGTACTAAGTGGCGCGTTCTGGCGTCGAGACGCATGCGAGGGCGCCGCCCCCGGGTCAAGCGACGACTGCCGCAACTAGCTCACGCTCAACAAGGGCCCGAGACTAGACCGGCGGGACCAGTGGACGTCCTCTGCGGAACTTAGTACCGCCCACACGGGTATTCCGGAGAAAGTCCGTGCCGGGCAGACTCATCCCGTTCGTTCGCCAGGCGCATGGCCGGCAGATGGCCGGCAGATGGCCGGCGCATGGCCGGCAGATGGCCGGCGAACGGTGGGGACCGGCCCCGCGCCGCCACGCGGCCCCTCGCCCCGCGCCGCCACGCGGCCCCGCGCCGCCACTCGGCCCCTCGCCCCGCGCCGCCACTCCCCGCGGCCCCGCGCCGCC
>DASVKT010000326.1:0-4425 GCA_036385235.1 Candidatus Limnocylindrales bacterium
GGACGACAGGCTCAAGTCCGAGTTGCTGAGCATCAACTCGCGCAGGGCATCCACCTGGTAGGTCAGCGGATTGACATGCGCGACGACCTTCAGCCAGTCCGGCATGATCGAGATTGGGTATACCGCGCTGCTGGCGAAGAAGAGCGGCATCGTCAGGATCTGGCCGATGCCCATGAATCGTTCGCGGGTGCGAACCAGGCACGCAATCACCAGCGAGAACGTGGCGAAGGCCGCCGAGCCCATGACGATCACCGCCGCCACGCCGAGCAGGGCCAGAGGGTCCAGGCGGAGATGGACGCCGATGGCTAGTGCAGCGGCATACACGACTGCGGCCTGTACGAGCGACCTCAGACCACCCGCCAGCGCCTTACCCGTCACGAGCGCGCTTCGGGAGGCCGGGCTCACCAGGTACTTGTGCAGGACGCCGAGGTCGCGCTCCCAGATGACGGCGATGCCGAAGAAGATGGCCGAGAAGAGCGCGCTCTGGGCCAGGATTCCCGGCGCCAGGAAGTCCACGTAGGGAAGGTTGCCGGTGGGGATGGCTCGCGTTTGAGCCATGACCTGTCCAAAGACCAGGAGCCACAGCAGCGGCTGGACCGCACGTGTCAGCAGTTCCGTGGGGTCGTGGCGGAGCTTGCGGAGCTCGCCTTCGGTTATCGTCCAGGCGTCCAGGACGAAGCGCACCGGGGCAATGGGTTCAGCCCAGGCGGCGGGCCGTTCGGCGCGTTCGGGCGACGTCACGGTACTGACCTCCTTGCTCGCCGGCCTCGCTCAATCCCGAGCCGGTGAAATGGGTGAAGGCGTCATCGAGGCTCTTGCCCGAGCCTGCCTGGGCGGACAGCTCGGCCGGCGTTCCGAGGGCCACGAGCTTGCCGAGGTGCATGAACCCGACACGGCCGCACAGTTCGGCCGCCTCGTCCATGTAGTGAGTGGTCAGAAGGATCGTGGTGCCGGCGGCCTCACGAAGGCCCCGGATGTGGCCCCAGACAGCCTTCCTGGCCGTGGGATCCAGACCGACGGTGGGTTCGTCCAGGAACAGCACTTCGGGGCGATGGAGCATCGCCTGGGCAATCTCGAGGCGCCGGATCATGCCGCCGGAGAATGTCCGGACAAGACGATCTGCGGCGGAGTCCAGGGCCATGAACTCCAATGCTTCCTCGATGCGCGGCTTCCGATCCGCCGCCGGCAGGTGGTACAGCCGGGCGCTGGTCATGAGGTTCTCACGCGCGGTTAGCGCACCGTCCGACGACAGCAGCTGGGGGACATAGCCGATTGAGCGCCGCACCAGCCGCGGATCGTGGTGGATGTCGTGGCCGGCCACGCTGGCACTTCCGCTCGTGGACGGCAGGAGCGTGATCAGCATCTTGATGGTTGTGGTCTTGCCCGCGCCGTTCGGGCCGAGCAGGCCGAAGACCTCGCCCGGCTCCACGTCCAGGCTCAGGGCGTCGACGGCCGTGAGCGTGTCGAAGCGGCGGGTGAGTTCGTGTGTTTCGATGGCTGGAGGCATCGAGCCCTCGGAGACTTCGGCATTAGTTAGCTATGTTAACTAATGTACCATACGGCTCGTGCCCGACACCACGCCCGACACCACGCCCGACACCACGCCCGACCAGGTTGCCGCCGCGATCCTCGACACCATCCCGCGATCCATGCGCGCCATTCGCGAGCAGATGAGATCCGGCCGGGCGGCGGGCATGTCCGTACCGCAGTTCCGCCTGCTCCTTTACGTGCGCCGCAATCCGGGCACCAGGCTCTCCGCTGTTGCCGACCACCTCGGAACAACCCTGCCGGCCACGTCTCAGCTCGTCGAGCGGCTCGTCCGGGCGGGGCTCGTGACGCGCGTCCAGAACCCGGAGGAGCGCCGCCAGGTGGAACTCAACCTGACGGAGGCGGGCGCCGCGGCGCTGGGCGAATGCGACGACAGAACGCGCGCCTGGCTGTGCGGGCGACTGACTGCGCTGGACCAGCGGCGGCTCGAGGCGCTGGCCGCCGCTCTAGAGGGGTTGCGATCGGCCCTCTCAGACGAGGCGTCAACCGGGTAGCGGCCTACCGGCGGTCCTGGAAGAGGGCCTGGCCCTTTAGTCTTCGCGAGCTCGCCGCTGGGGTGCTTTGGTTGGGTGCGATGCGGATTCCGTTGAACTGGCGGACAGGCCCATGGCGTTCCACGATGGGGGCAGTCTGATCTAGTCCCACTGCGTGAGCCTGGGGGATCAAGTCCTCCGGCCCCGGGCCCGACGACTAGAACAGCCAGTCATACAGGATGGGCCCAACGACTATGCCTCAGCATGCCGGCGCAGCCGCACTCTGGGTGGTGCCGGCCGGATCGTTGACGTGTTAGCACCCGACGCCGACAGCCATGCCAGGCTTCCGGTGTCTTCGTATGCGCCGCCGACAGCCATGCCCGATCTGACCGACTCGCATTCCGCCGATGGCGCGCCAACAGCTCCCGAATCGACGGTCGCGCTCGAGTCGCCCATCCTGTTCGCTCCGCCCGATGTCTCAACGCCTCGATCGCCCGGCGTCCAGCAGCGCCACGTCTTCGATCAGCCGCGCCGTCGCCGCTCCGACACGGGAAGTGGGCCGCGGCTCCAGCGTGTCCTCGCCGATCCTTCGAACCAGCCGGTTGCCTCGGGCTTGCTGCACCTGGACCCGGTTCTGGTCGCCCTTGCAGACAGCGAGCGCCACTTCCGATCTCTGGTCGAGCAGGCTGCCGACGGGATCGTCGTCGTGGACGGCGCCGGCAAGATAACCCTGGCCAACTCCCGGGCTTGCGAGATGCTCGGCTACCCGCTGGGCGAGATTGTCGGGGTGGACCTTCTCGAAACCTACCTGCCGGGTGATCGCGAAGTCGGCCGCCGCAATCTGGCCCAGGCGCCGGGGATTCCCGTCCGCTTCGAGCGGATGCTCCGCCGCCGAAACGGCACGGCCATCCCGATCGACGTGAGCGAAGCCTCGCTGGGCGACGGCGAGCGGCAGCTGATCATGCGCGACGTGATTGCGCGCCAGCGAGCCGAGAACGCCCAGTTCTCCGAGGAGCGCCGCCTGCGCTCTCTGCTGCGCATTTCCGAGGTTGAGTGCGCCAGCGTTCCGGAGCTGCTCAATGTGACTTTGGCCGAGGTGGTGGCGCTGAGCGACAGCGTCTTCGGTTACATATATGCCTACGACGAAACGTCGGGCGTGTTCACGCTTCATTCGTGGTCGCTCGAGGCGACTGAAGCCAGCCAGATAAGCGATCCGCAGTGGACGTATGAGTTGGCCCGATCCGGCATATGGGGCGAGGTCGAGAATCAGCGCAAACCTATCGTCGTCAACGATTTGGGCGCTGTGGCCGGAGTCGAGGTGGCTGCCGAGGGTGGTCCGCCGGTGGTCCGCTTCATGACGATCCCGGTCTTCAGCCGGGACCAGATCGTGGCCGTGGTCGGCGTGGCCAACAAGCCCGAGCCATACACGGAAACGGACGTGAAACAGCTGACCCAGATCATGGACGTGGTCTGGAAGATCGCCGAGCGACAGCAGGACGAGGATCGGCTGCGCGAGTTCGCCGAGCAGCTGGAAGCGCGCGTCGAGCAGCGAACGCACGAGTTCGAGCGGGCCAACGCCGAACTCGAGTCGGCCAACGTGGAGATTGCGGCCGCCAACCAGGAGTTGCAGGCCCTCTTGCGCGAGCAGGAGCGCCTTCAGACGGAACTCGCTCATCGGGCGCTGCATGATCCGCTGACGGGCCTGGCCAACCGGGCCATGTTCCAGGAGCGTATCGACCAGGCTCTCCGCATCAGCGAGCGTGGAGTCGGCGTTTTATGGATCGATCTCGATCATTTCAAAGAGGTCAACGATATATTTGGTCACGAGGTCGGCGACGAGATGCTCATTGCAGTTGCCGACCGGCTACGTGAAGTGGTTCGCGATACGGATGATATCGCTCGCATGGGCGGAGACGAGTTTGCCGTTGTTATGCCGAACGTCAGTGAGGATGAAGCCCAGATGGTGGCCCGGCGCGTGCTGGCCTCCCTCACAGATCGGGACGCATTCCGGCTCACTGTGGGAGTCAGTGTTGGTGTGGGCTGGCAGCGTCATGCGAGCGGCGACGGGCGGGCGCTGATACGCCGCGCCGACCAGGCGATGTATCGCGCCAAGGCCGCCGGCGGCGGCGTTTCGGCGATGTGAGTACTAGTCGGAAGTACCAATTGTTGAGCAGGAATACAGTGGACAAAACCGCATAAAGACGTGGTACTCTCCGCCGGACGGGCCAATAGGCCCCGGAAACAGCGGCTCACACGATCGCTTCTCTCAACGGTTCTCGGCGAGACAGACGTGTCGCTGAGGCCGCGCGAGCAAGGAGCGTTCTTTGTACGCATCGGATAAGACCCTGGTTTGCCAGGACTGCAACCAGGAATTCGTCTTCAGTGCGAGTGAGCAGCAGTTCTA
>DASVKT010000327.1:0-6105 GCA_036385235.1 Candidatus Limnocylindrales bacterium
CATCTACGTTCCCGACGGCTCGGGTCCCTTTGCGACGGTCGTACTCGTCGGTCCCAGCGGTCGCGGCTATCTCGCCGGTCTGGCCGAGGATCTGGCGGATCGCGGGATCCTCGTATACAACGCCGACTTCAGGGATGTGGGCAGCCTGGGCGGCGGCTACCCGGCCGGCTTCCAGGATGTCGCCTGCGCCGTCCGGTTTGCCCGGGCAAGCGCGAGCCAGTATGGCGGGCAATCCGGTTCGGTGGCCCTGCTGGGCCATTCCCTCGGGGCGTGGGTCGGCTCCGTCGTGGCTCTCGATCCCGCCGAGTTCCAGGGCGGTTGCCTGGCCGGCGGCTCGGGCAAGACCGACGCATTCGTGGGCTTCGCCGGCAACTACCAGATCGACTCAGGCTTGAATGCCGGCGATCTGAGTGACTTCTTCGGCGGGTCGCCCTCCGAGATGGCCTCCGCGTACGCGGCAGCCAATCCGTTCAACTACGCCACAGGTACCCCCATCCCAGTCCAGCTCGTCGCCGGCACCGACGACCAGTCGGTCGACCCGACTCAGTCCCAGGCACTGGAAGCTTTCCTGACCGCACGAGGTTGGAGTCCCACCTTGACGATGATCCCCGGTGATGGCCATATGTCCATCCTGGATGAGCCATCAACTCGTCAGGCCGTCTTCAAGGCGATCGCGGCTGCCTATTCGGCAAGGGACGCTATCGATCCGCTGATGTGGAGCCAGAGCCAGTAGCGGAGCTGGCCGGCCAGCGGCGCCTTCTTACGGCTGATCGATCGCCGGCTGAAATGCGGCGGCCAATAGGTAACTGAGTGATATGCATGCCGTTCGAACTGGTCGAACCGGTCGGGCCACCCTGTAGGCGGTGTCTTCAACTACCGATCAAGGTGACCGTGGAGTGCTCCGTGTGTGGTTACCCGTCGGTTCCGCCCAACTTCATCGTGGCTTACGAAGAACGATATCGGCGGAATGCCGTCAAGGCTTTCAGGGCAGACGCTACGCGGTTGGCTCTGTCGAGCCATCTGCCGATTGGCAACACGGCACGCTGGACACCGGGTGAGTTGGACGGTGGCGCAAGAACGGCCCTGAGGATCATCTTGGGACGCTGGATCTGGCTGGTCCATCCGCCCAAGGGCGCCCTTTCCGTGGCATACCGACGTTCCGACCTCGCTCCCGAGCAAGCGCTCGCCCGGCCCGCCGACGAGATGCGCTGGTCCAGCTAGACAGTCCGCGTCGGTAATCGGAATCCGAAGAATCGGCCCCCACCTTGACCCTGGAATCGACCTCTAGGCCAGTCCGAGACCCCACGTTGGCCCGAAATCGGGCTCGAAATAGGGACGGAGCGTCGCGAGGGGCATTACCGACGCAGGCTCCTAGACAGTCGGATCGAGATCCTTGCCGGATTCACGCCATGCCTGCATGAGGCAGCTGAGTTGGGCCTCCTCGGGGCGAGAGGGCGCGACCTCCTGATCTTTCGGGTCGAAATCGGGTCGAAATCGGGGCGCAAGGGCCGCCAATTCATGGTTCGTGGGCCCACTTGGACCTATTTGGGTCTGCCGGGCAGCGACCGTGTCCTGCGGTCTGGCCGCAGGCTCGTCTGGTGTGAATTTGGAAATTCCAGTTCCTCAACGGGCGAGTGTCCTCAACGGGCGAGGCCGCTCCCCGGCTAAACTCAACGCCAGCGATGCGGCCACGGCCGCCGACGGAGCATCAGGGAGCGAGAACGCATGAGCATCGGGCTGGCCAGGCTGCGCGAGGAGCCGGATCGGATTCGGCAGGGAGCGATCGACAAGGGCGAGGACCCGTCGATCGTCGATGCCGCCCTGGCCCTGGATAGCAAGCGCCGCGAGCTGCTCGGTGATTCGGAGCGCCTGAAGGCAGAGCGCAATGCTGCCTCCAAGGAGATCGGGGAAGCGATCCGTGCCGGCGCCAAGCCGAACGGCCCGGAAGTCGCCGCTCTCCGCCAGGCTTCCACGGACGCCGGTGCCAAGATCGAGAAAATCGATGCCGAGCTTGCCACTGCCGAAGCCCAGCTCGAAGAACTGATGGTCCGCATCCCCAACCCGGCCGACCTGGATGTCCCGGTAGGAGACGAATCCGCCAACCAGGTCGTTCGGACCTGGGGCGAGATCCTCCCGAAGGAAGTCGCCGCCGACGCCACCGCAGGCACATGGACCCGCCGCCCGCACTGGGAAGTCGCCGCGGATCTCAAGATGTTCGATCTGGAGCGCGGCGCCAAGATCACCGGCTCCGGCTTCCCCGTCTACACCGGCCCCGGATCCCGGCTCCAGCGTGCCCTGATCGATTTCATGCTGGACGTCCACACCGAAGAACACGGTATGACCGAAGTCTGGCCGCCGGCCATGGTCAACGCGGCATCTGCGCGCGGCACCGGTCAGATCCCGGACAAAGAAGATCTCATGTACATCGCTACGCGCGATGAGCTGTACCTCGTGCCCACGGCTGAGGTTCCGGTCACAAACCTCCACCGCGACGAGATCTTCGAGGCGGACCAGCTCCCGATCCGCTACGCCGCCTACTCGCCTTGTTTCCGCCGCGAGGCGGGCGCCGCCGGCAAGGACACGCGCGGCATCCTCCGAGTCCACCAGTTCGACAAGGTGGAGATGGTCTTCTTCGAAAAGCCGGAGAACTCCACCGAAGCGCTCGAATGGCTGACTGCCCGCGCCGAAGTCATCCTTCAGCGCCTGGGCCTGGCCTATCGCGTCCTGCTGATGGCGACCAAGGACATGGGCTTCGTCCAGTCCAAGAAGTACGACCTGGAGGTCTGGGCACCCGGCGTCGAGCGCTGGCTCGAGGTCAGCTCCTGCTCGAACTTCCGAGACTATCAGGCCCGCCGGATGGCGATCCGATATCGACCGGAACCCGGAGCCAAGCCGGAGCTCGTCCATACGCTCAACGGCTCCGGCCTCGCCCTGGCGCGCACTGTCGCGGCCATCATCGAGACTTATCAGCAGGCGGACGGCAGCATGACGGTTCCGGAAGTGCTGCGGCCGTATATGCGCACGGAGCGAGTGGCGGTCAAGTAGGGGACCACGAGTCGCTCGCGGCCACATACGCTGAAGATTGCCTGAAGCGCACCTTCGTCTGCCTGTATAGTTCACTGACGCCACGAGGCCGGAACGCGTCGTCCCGCGCGGGGCTCGAGGTTCGATCGGGGAGCTGGTCGGACCTGAGGCGGTGTCTGGTGACCTGCGGGCGCCAACCGGCGCGCGCGGTCCGAGCGACCATCACGTCGCGATAGGGAGGATTCATGCGAAGGTTCATTGCACTTGTCCTGATCGGCACAGTTGCCCTGGCTGCTTGCGGCTCTGCTGCCAAGAGCACCGAGCCAGGGGCTGCCAGCGCCCCGGCTTCCTCGCAGGCCGCAGCCGGCGCCCCGGTCTCCGGCGACTGCCCCGCCTCGGGCTACACGGAAGGCACTTATGCGGGCAAGACGACTCACGTCAACTGCGGCACGGCCAAGGCCACCGTGAAGATTGGGGCCACCGTCTACGAGATCAGTGGCGGCCAGTGCGCCTACGATCCCTCCGTGGGCTTTGCCGTCAACACCGGCACGAACGTCATCGGCACGAGCGACATCGCCGCCGACGGCCCGCAGTACTTCGGAGTCGTGCTTCAGCCCGGTTCCAAGGGAATGGCCGTGGGCATCGTGCACGGCGTCTCCTTCGTCATCACCGATGGGAGCGGCACTGACACGGTGATCGTCGCCGCCGATCGCAAGAGCGGTAGCGTTACGGGCACCGCTACCACGACCGACGACACGATTTCGGCCACCTTCACCTGCTAGTCCGCAACTCTTGGGCCCGGCTGTCGGTTTTCGGCGGCCGGGCTTCTTTGTGTCCGGTTTCGGGCCATTGCGCCCAACTTCGGCACGCCTTTCTGCCACCATAGGCACCGGGCACCATAGGCACCGGGCCGAACCGGTCATAGCGGAGGGCGGGGAATGAACACAAAGCAGACACGGCTTGCGGTCTCTCTGGCAATGGCCGTCGCCGCTGTATCTCTCGCGGCCGGTTGCAGCCTTTCCTCCCCCACGCCTCAAACGATCTACATCACCGATACCTTCGCGCCCGCGCCAGTCACGGCTGTTCCGCTTGCCAGCGCTTCGGCGACTGCTGCTGAGGCCACGCCCGATATCACGCCCGAGATCACGGCCAAGTCGTCGTCTTCCGCGTCGTCTCCATCGCCCACGAAGGCCGGTCCCACAGCCTCGCCGACCGGCGTCTCGGCGGCCGCCGGCATAACCTCGATCACGGTGACAGACGGCGGCACCACGGCCCAGTGCGGAGCCTGGAAAGTCACGTTCAAGAAGCCGGTCGTTGCCGGAGTGAGCGGCGCCGACGCCATCAACACACTGATCACGGCCCAGGCGAAGACGTACATCGATGAGTTCAAGGCCCAGCTTTCCATGGGCGGCGGGGCCGGTCCTTGCACTCTGGACGGCAGCTTCGCGGTGGGCCTGAACTCGCAGACCGTCCTCAGCCTGGCGTTCACCATGACCGAGTATCTGGGTGGTGCCTCCAATGCCGCTCTCGTCGGCAGCCTCACAGTCGGCGTCGCCGACGGCGCCCTGATCTCGCTGCCGGACCTCTTCATCAGCGAGTCGGCCGGGGCCGCGGTCCTGTCGACTCAGTCGCGGATCCTGCTCAAGGCATTGATCGGTCCGACGGCCGATGTCGGATGGATCAACACCGGAACGACGCCCTACGTCTCCAACTTCGCGGATGCCTGGGTCATGCGAGCCGGGGGCTTGCAGATTGCCTTCCCGCAACTCCAGGTGGCCTCGGCCGCTGCAGGGACGCCGACGATCAGCATCCCGTGGGCATCCCTGAAGAGTTCGCTCAAAGCCAACGGCCCGGCCGGGACCATAATGAACAACTGAGACTCCCCCAACGTCTGGATAGCCGAGCGCAGACGGGCCGCCGGGCCGAGAGGAGTGTTCCGGTCGGCGGCCTCCAGGCAACACGGAGGGAATCGTGAGTTCAACTGAGGAATCGGACGCTACTGAAGCTCCAGTCCAGGCTGCCTCCGAGGCCGGTCAGGCGCGCGTTGGGCGCTTCTGGCGTGACCTGCGCGAGGCGGTCGCGCTCGCCGTCGTCGGGGAGGAGGCTGCGCTTCGACTCCTTGCCGTCGCTCTTCTGGCCGACGGCCACGCCCTCCTTGAAGACGTTCCGGGTGTCGGCAAGACGCTGCTGGCTCGTTCCTTCTCCCGCTCGCTGGGTCTCACTTTCGGCCGTGTTCAGGGAACTCCGGACTTGCTCCCAACCGACGTAACCGGGTCCAGCCTCCTCGAAGCCGGAAGGATGCGGTTTGTGCCCGGGCCGGTCTTCACCAACGTCCTGCTCGTCGATGAGATCAACCGCGCCACGCCCAGAACGCAGTCGGCGCTGCTGGAGGCAATGCAGGAGCGCCAGGTATCGATCGAAGGTGAGACTCGGCCCCTACCTTCGCCGTTCTTCGTGGTAGCAACGCAGAACCCCGTCGAGCTGGAAGGGACTTTCTCGTTGCCCGAGGCTCAGCTGGACAGATTCATCGTCCTGGTTTCGATGGGATACCCGAGCAAGGACGACGAGCGGCGGATCGCCCGCCGATACCGCGACGCCAACGATCCCCTTGACAGCATCCAGCCGGTCATCGACCACGACGAGCTGATCGCTCTGCAGCAGACCGTCCGCGGGATCGTAGTGAGCCCTGCCGTTGAGGGGTATGTCGTGGACCTCGTCCGCGCCACGAGGGAGCATCCGGATCTGCGGCTCGGAGCCAGTCCGCGGTCCAGCGTGGCGCTGTACAGGGCGAGCCAGGCCTGGGCCGCTCTCAGCGGGCGCAGCTTCGTGCTTCCAGATGACGTGGTCGCGGCCGCCCGTCCGGTTCTGGGCCACCGGCTTCTGCTCGACATGGACCGCCAGTTGCGCGGCTCAACCGTGGAGAGGGTGATGACGGAGGTCATCGGGTCGGTGCCCGTGCCGGTGCCGCAGCAACCCGCATGACCCGGGCCCGACTCGCTTTCGGTCCTGCGCTTCTCGTTCTCGGCATCGCTCTGGCGGCTCCCGAGATTGTTCTTGTCGGGCTGTTGGCATTGCTCGCCG
>DASVKT010000328.1:0-2246 GCA_036385235.1 Candidatus Limnocylindrales bacterium
AATCGGCAATGAGCCGGATCTTTACGAAGCCAACGGCCTGACCGGCTACTCAGTGGGCCTGTACGACACAGACTGGCGCTCATTTGCATCAGCCATGCGAGCTGTCGATCCCAAGATCAAATTGATCGGGCCGGACATCAGTCAGTTCATCGCTCGCACCGATGGTTCGCCATATATGCAGGCGCGAACCGACTGGCTCGCCGCGTTCTTGAAGGCCAACGGCGATTTGGTGGACATAGTTTCGATCCACCGTTACGCGTTCCCGGCCAGCACAACATCCGGACCACCGACGATTGCGGATCTGCGATCCAACCCGCCGGAGTGGGATCAGATCATCCCGGCCTTGCGGTCGTTGGTTCGGACGCAACTCGGACGCGACCTACCGGTTGCGGTCACGGAGGTGAACTCGAGCTGGGCCGACAATCAGGACGGCGAGGGGACGATGGACTCGCACTACAACGCTATCTGGTTCGGCGACGTGCTCGGCCGCCTCATTCGCCAGAAAGTCGACATCGTCGCCCAGTTCGCCCTGGCGAGCGACTGGGGGATCGTCGGGCTCGATTCGGTGCGGCCCGTCTACTACGACTATTTGATGTACCAGCGTTTCGGGGTCGAGCTGGTGCGCTCTGCCTCGGACGATCCCCTGGTTTCGATCTACGCGGCCAAGCGGGCCGACGGAACGCTTACGGTCATGATCGTGAATCTTGGTTCGACAGCGGCCACCAAGCCGCTCACAGTGATCGGTGGAGGGGCGGCCACTTCGGCGCAGACCTGGGTCTTCGACTCGAGCCACAACGCCGAGCAGGTGGCGGCGACGCCGCTCTTCGCGGGAGGAAACGTCACGTTGCCGCCCGAATCGATGACGCTGCTCGTCCTGGCAGGCTAGTTTCGCCGGTCGAGCGCTCTCGCCGGCGCGTCGCCGGCCGAACCAAGGGCATGGGTGCCGGTCAGGGCAATCAGCACGAGCAGCACGGCCACGCCCCCGAGTGCGAGTCTCAGGCCCGTGATTCCCGCCACCGAACCGATGAGCGGCGGGCCGGCCAGGCCGCCCGCGTAGCCCATCGTCGAGACTGCGGCGATGCCGACGGCCGATGAGATGCCCGGCTGGGATCCGCCGGCGCGGAACACCGTTGGGACGATCGCTGCGAGACCCATGCCCATGAAGGCCAGTCCGACGATGGCGCCGATCGGGTGTCCCACGATTATCGCCGCGCCGAGACCCACGGCGGAGATGGCGCCGCCCCAGGAGACGACCTTCGCCGAGCCCCAGCGAGCGGCCAGGTGGTCGCCGAAGAGCCGCGCCGTCGCCATGGCCGCGGCGAAGGCAGCCAGCGCAATTGCGGCTTCCTGAGCGGTGCCGCCGAGGGAGTCTTTCACGAACACGCCACCCCAATCGCTGGCCGAGCCCTCGGCCATCAAGCCGGCGAAGGCCAGGAGTCCGAGGGCGACCACACGCCGGGGAGGCCGCCGGAACGAGGGACCCTCACCGTGGCGGCGATCGGGGAGCATCGTGCGGCCCAAGATCAGCGCGGTGACGGCAAGTCCGGCCGCCACCACCAGGAACTGGCCGAGCACTGTCACGCCGACCTGGATCGCGGCGGCGGTGAGGAAGGCCCCGCTGAAAGAGCCGATGCTCCAGGCAGCATGCAAACGCGAGAGGATCGGCCGCCCTCCGGCCTGCTCGACGGCCAGGCCGTTGGCGTTCATGCAGACGTCCATGGAGCCTTGAAAGGCCCCGAACACCAGCAGGATGCCGAACAGCGAGACGAAAGAAGGGGCAATCGCCAGCAGGGGCATCAAGGCGGCACAGCCGAGCAACGTGCCTGACGTCATCACGTGGGTGCCGACCCGACCGGCGAGAGCGCCGGCAGCCGACATCGCAAGGATGGCTCCGATGCCGGCCGCAAACAGCGCGAAGCCCAGATGAACCGCATCGAGACCTGCCTGCTCCTTGATCGCCGGTATCCGAGCGGCCCACGATCCGAACATAACGCCGTTCGCGACGAATGCGGCGACCACTGCGGCTGTGGCACGCCGGAGGGACGGCGAAGGGGCGCTGGTCATACGATTCCCGCGACGCCTATCGCCCTCGCGACAGCCACCAGCACGACCGCGGCCACCACTCCCGGCAGGAGCCTCTGGGTCCGCCACACGACCACGGCGGACAAGGCCACGGCGATGGGTTCGATGCCGAGGAGCAACCGGGGCGGCTTGTCGGATGTGAGCAGGCAGTTGACAGCCGCGAG
>DASVKT010000329.1:0-3774 GCA_036385235.1 Candidatus Limnocylindrales bacterium
TCCGAGATGAACGAGGGCGGCGTCGCCTTCGGTGACGGAATCGAGGCCGACCGCCTCGAGTTCGGTTGGGGGCGCCGGCTCGATGTCCGGGTCGCCCCCGAAAGGCTTCGCCTGGTCGGGTAGGCGACTACTTGGTCTTGAGCGCCGCGAGTCGGGCCTCGACCTCGGCCGAGTCTTCCTCGCCCTGGAGCGCGGAGAACTGCTCGTCGAGCGAATCGGCGTTGACTTCTGCCATGCCGCGAGCCATTCCTTCCTGGCGGCGAACCTTGTCCTCGTATCGGCTCAGCTCGCTGGTCGGGTCCATGACGGACGCGTTCGTGAGGGTGGTTTGAACCTGGGTCTGGGCCTTGGCCATCTTGGCTCGGGCGACCAGCTCATCGCGCTTCTGAACCAGCTCGTCTCGGCGGATCCTCATCTTGTTGAGGCCGTCCTTGAGCTGATCGACCAGCGCAGTCTGCTGGGAGATCTGGGTGTTGAACGTGTTGCACTGGTTCTCGAAGCTGATCTGGCGGCTCAGGGCGAGCTTGGCCAGGCTGTCGAACTTGTCGGCACCGGCCGTATCGCCCGCGAGGCGAAGCTCGTCGGCCTTCTTGGAGGCCGCTGTGGCCTTGCCGCCCCAGTCGTCGGCGGCAGTGTGGGCTTCCTTGGCGTCATCTTCGACCATGCGGAGATTGCCGATGGTCTGTGCGACGGCGTCCTCGGCCTCGCTCATGTTGTTGGTGAAGTCCCGAACGAGCTGGTCGAGCATCTTCTCCGGGTCTTCGGCGCCGTCGAGCATCGAGTTGATGTTCGCTCGAAGCAGCTGGCCGACACGCCCGAGAATCGTCGTCTGAGCCATTAGTGCGCTCTCCTTCTATCCGTTGTGTATGTCCTGTTGTCTTGACTGCAGTATGTACTCGAAGGTTCGCCGTGCGGACGTCGAACTACCAGCCGCCGCCGCCGCTGTGGACGCCGCCACCGCTGCTGCCGCTGTGGCCGCCGCTGTGGCCGCCGCTACCACCGAAGCCGCCAAAACCGCTGCCGCTGTGGCTACTCCCACCGCTGCTGCCGCTGCCGGTCCAGCCGCCACCCGTACCCCAGGGCGTCCCGCCGAAACCGCCGCCACTGCCTCGCCTCCCGCCGCCGTTCAGCATGCCGCCGATGATCCCGCCGAGGATTGCTCCGCCGACGCTGGATCCGCCCGAGTTGCCGTAGGTTGGCTGGCTGTAGCCGGGTGGCGGACTATAGCTCGGTGGCTGGCTGTAGCCGGGTGGCATGCCTTGAGGGCCGCCGCGCCGGTCGTAGGTGCTGAAGTTGGCCTGCGCCAGCGAACGCGATTCGTCCGCCATCTGGTCCGCTGTTGTGGCCTCACTTGTTGCCCCGTTCACATCCGTTGCGGCCAGCGCTTCGGCTTGGGCCAGATGCCGCTGCGCCTCCGCGAGCCGGGTCCGCGCCTGAGTGCCCACGCCGTCGCTTCGCGAGGCCACGAACGCACTCGCCTGCTGGATGCTTCCGACGGCGCTCTGATGCGCGATTTGGTACGCCGCCGCGGCCCGTGCCTGTTGCGCCGACGCTTCGCGGATACCGTTGAGAACCTGATCGGCAGCAGCGTGCGCGGTCTGGACCGCCTTCAGCGCCGCGATCGGATCCGGCATGGCGGCGCTTGCGCCGGCTCGCGCTCTCTTGAGCAGCGACTCGGCTTCCGCCAGATCGGCGGCCGTAGTCGCGGTCGCGGGACCCTTTGGCATCGTCGCGATAGCGGCCTTCGCTGCCGCCACATCCGCGTCGGCATCCGCGATCTCTTCCTTCAACTTCTCCCGAGCCTGCTCCATGGCCGCAGCCAACTGCTCCACGGCATCGAGTAGCTGGTTGGCCTGGGCCACCGCCTCCTGTGCGGAGCGGGCCGCGTGGGCCGCGGCAGAAGCATTCGGCGGCGTCTCCGCCAGGGCGGACTTGCCTTTGGCTATCTGAGCTTCGGCGAAGTCGCCCCTCTTGTCGGCCTCTTCAGCATTGCCCTTCACTGCCGCACCGCTTGCGGGCGGGTATGCCGCCAGCGCCTTCATCGCTGCCTGAATCGCCGGAAGCCGATTCTGCAGCGCGTCGATCGTCTTGGGCAACGCCGCGAGTGCTTCGGGTGCCGTCTTCTCCAGGTCGCGAAGGTTGTCGAGGCGCTTGGCCTGTTCGTCCACCGCGGCGTTGGCAGCCTGGCAGTGGGCGATGATCTGGCCGTACATCTTTGCCCTGGTCGGCTGATCCTCCGGCGTCGAGTCGTCGAGCTGCTGGCGGATGACGAAGGCCTTCTTCAGTTCCGCCTGCGCCGCAGTGACGGCGTCCGAGAACGGCTTGACGTCGTCAGCCTCGAACTGCGCCTGCGCGAAACCGATCTCCTGGACCGCGGCCCGCAGCGCATCGTCTGTGTCCACGAGCAACTTGTTGGCCTGCTGGGCCATCGAGCCGGTCTGCTTGTCGCGCTCCTCGGCGCTGAGACGCCCTCGGCGCCAGGACCCGAACCACAGCAGCAACCCGACGATGACGCCGCCGATGACGATGATCGCGATGAGAGTCCACGCGGCGGCCGAGGCGCCGGAGGTGTCGATCGAGCCGGAGGTTGAGCCGGAGCCGTTGCCGTTGCCGGGGTTCTTGGCGGCCGCGATCTTGCTTGACAACGCGTTCGCGAAGTTCCTGATTCCGCCCGAGTAGTCGCCGGCCTTGAAGCGAGGATCCAACTGGGCGCCAAGAAGGTCATCGATCTGCGATTGAGGCAGCCCCGTCGCGGTGTTCTCAGCCCAGCCGTAACGGTGGTCGTCCACGGCGATCAGCAGGACGGCGTCGTTGCCGCCGAAGCCGTTGGAGGTGAATATCTCCGTCGCCAGATCCGGCGCCGTCGTGCCGTTCCCGGACTGGATCAGGACTACCCACAGCTGCACGTTCCGATCGCTCTGCAGCTTGTCCAGCGCGGCCTGGACATCACCCTTGCCCGATCCGAGGGCGCCGACCTGGTCCGTGATCTGGCTCGTAAGTTGCGGCGCGCCCTGGGCCGACGCCAAAGGGACCAGAGTCAGCAGCGAAGCACCTGCGAGGACCGCAGCAAGCCCTCCGGCCAGGAGCAATGGTCGAATGGGGCGGCAGAAACGCTCGACGATATTCATCCGCACATCCTACCCACGCCGAGCGATCACGACGAGCGTTTGTCGGTGGCAACCGCCGCCTGCCGGAGAGGCTCGGCAGCTTGTCGTTCCCCGCGCGTGATGCGATCCCGATCGCGCCGCCTTAGCTCAGTGGTAGAGCAGCTGTTTACGAAACCGTATACCTGGCGTTCGCTGAGTCCCGAGGCGTATCGCTGGCTCCGTCTGGCGACAGTGCGGCTCCGCTTGCTACCGCCATCTGCCGCCCGTCTCCGCCGTCTCGGCTACATCGGACGCTACAGAGCAGAGCCGTACTGTGTGGGAATCCGGTCCAGCATTGGGACATTCAATCCGTGTGGCCCCCGAAGATCGGCGCACCAATAACGACAGAAAGAGCGGCCATCCCATGGCTGAACAGACCCATCGCCTGGTAGAACGCCTCAGCAGTTGAGTCTCCAGAGATTGAGTGGATTTGGGTCATCGCGTCGCCAGCATTCCAGAACAACCACGCTGCAAGGCATCCGACGATGACTCTCGCCAGGCGACTGAACTCGTATCCATACGGCATGGAGTTGCTCGGCGCTTGCGCGGAGTCAGGAGCGGCCAGAGGCTCTGCATCTCCTGAATCCAGGGGATTACCCCATTTCCCGCAGAACACATCTTCTTCTGT
>DASVKT010000330.1:0-5942 GCA_036385235.1 Candidatus Limnocylindrales bacterium
CGAGATACTCCGAGCGAGTGCCGGCTCAGCCTCCGCCGAGACGGCAACAGTGGCCGCGCCCCCGATGTCGAGCCACATCAGCGCGCATCCAGCGACGTCGCCGGATCGCCGAAGGAGAGCGAAACGGCGTCGGGCTTCACCGCCGCAGTGAGCCGTAGAATCGCATTAGCGCGGCTGGCACGTCGTTGCTGTGTCATCGGGCCTTCCTTCAATTGTGCGCCGATCCCTCGCGGCGGCCCACAGTGTGCCAATCATGGACGAGTAGTTGAATGCCGCGTGGACCAGGTAGTAGGGGACGTACTCCGGCTCCAGACGAAGAGTCGTCAGCGTGACACCGCGCACCGCGTCGGCCATAGGCATCAGGAGAAGCAGGCCGCCGCCGCTGTGGGTGAGCGCCATCCGCCCGAACCCAGCCCCATCGGCGCGCCACTGACCCCGAGCGAATTCCAGCGTGTCGCCGAAGCGGTGGCTCACGACGGTCTTCGTCGAGACACCAATGCGGACTCCGGCGCGCCTGAGGCGCCATCTCAGGTCGATGTCTTCCCCCGAAAGGAATGAGGCATCGAGCGGATAGGCCAGCAGCGTCTCGCGCCGGAATATCGTCGCCATGACGCCCAGCCAGTTGCGACTGCGGCCGGTGTTGTGGTGGCGCGCCAGCGCCTGACCCCAGTACCCGGGCCCGGAGGTGCTATGCAATCCCGCCTGGAGCGCCGAGTAGCCTCCGCTCCGGAACTCGGCCAGCAGGGCCGCGAGCGCCCCATCCGGCAGCACGATGTCCGCATCGATCAGGGCCACGAACTGCGAACGAGCTTCTTGGACCCCCATCATCCTCGCGGTCGCGACCCCTCGGCCCTCATCGCAAAGGACGCGGACGCCGTAGCGTCCGACGATGTCGAGGGTTCGATCCGTCGAGCAGCCGTCCACGACGATGATCTCAGCCGGTGCGGCCTGCACCACCGAGGCCAGGCACTCGTCGATGAAGTCCTCCGCGTTCCGGACCGGGATCACGACGGAAAGGGGCATCTGGCCGGGCAACGGCTCAATGGCGACTCGGGTAGATAGGTCCATTCGGTCGAGCCCTCCGGAGCCGACGCTCGCGCTGGCGTCCTGGAGCCGAGGCACGGCCCCGGACGGGATCGGCAATGGAGGCCGACCGACGCGGAGCAGCGGTCCGATCTGAGTTACAAAGGCGACCAGCGCCACCACGGACTGCCCCACCAGGAAGGCGACGCCTACGCCGGCGATACCGATCGCCGGCAGCAAGACGACAGTCAGCGCTACGAACAGGACGGCCTGGGCCGCCTGGATGGCGAAGAGCACGCGGAGCTGCCGTCTGACCCGGGCCACTCCCATGCACAGGGCGTTGACACCGTGCGGCAGCACACCGAGTGCGAGAAGTCGTAGGAGCATCGCCCCTTCGTCGGAATACGCCCGTCCGAAGATCTGGAGGATGAGGGGGGCGAAGACCACGATCACGACGACGAGCGGCAACTGCAGCCCGATGAGCAACCTGAGCATCCGGCGCATGCCCGGCCCCACCTCGGAACGCCGTCCGGCGCCTTCCACGCTCAGAGAGATGGCCATGTTGACCGAGAACATCTGCATGGAGTAGGCGATCGTCCAGGCGATGTAGTAGTAGGCGCTCGCGCTCGCGCCCACCGTCGCGAGCACAATCAAGGGCAGCAGACTGGTTGCCGCGCTTACAAGCGTCGAGCCCCCGAAGTCGGAGGCCAGGAAGCGGACGATCACGCCGGTGCTGCCCTCCGGTACTGCGGCGCCGTGGCGGGCCAGGTGGCTGGGCAGGAACCAGCGGAAGATCATGACGTTGATGGGCACGATCGAGAGGACCGCCGGCACCGTCCAGGAAACGTAGATGCCGGCGCCCGTCAGCGATCCCGCTAGGACCACGAGGACCACGATCTTGACCAGCGCGAAGATCGTGTTCTCTACAGGTACCCAGACGGTCCGCCGAAGACCCGTCAGGACTGCGTCCTGCAACGCGAACACGCTCCAGGCCATTGTTGCGGCCACGAACCAGGCCGCGGCAGCGGGCGTCCCCACCAGCGAGCGCAGCTGGGGCGCCCAGATCCACGCACCCGCGACGAAGACCGTCGCGAGGGCCCCCGACAACAGCACCGACACGCCATACGAGGCCAGGATCAGCCTGGTAGTGGCCCGGCCGGCCGTCGGGATGAAGCGCGTCAGCAGCCCCGGCAGGCTGATCTGGCAGAGGTACGAGAGGAACATCATGGTCGAGATGAGGGCGGCGTTCACGCCCAGGTCGCTCGCGCTGTAGAGATGCGCGGCGAGTGTCCAGTACAGGAGGCCAAGGACCGCGGTCGAAGCGCTGCTGAGGATCAGCGCGTAGGCGCGGCTGTAAATCGGCTGCAAGTGGCCGAGAACGCCGTTGAAGGGGGGACCCGGCTCAGCCATCCAACTCACCCCGGGCGCGGGTGGAGGTCGCCCCCTTGATCCGGCGCGCAATACGCCAGATCTTGGTTTGGGCACGCTCATGGCGCCAGCTGATGGGCAACCCCTCGCCTCGGATCCACGAGTCCAGGCCTTCCATCGACATGTCCGAGCCTACGATCGCCCGGGCCAAGGCGAACCGATCGTCGTCTGGATGACTCAGCGCCTGCTTCACGCCGCAGGCCGATTCGAACCCGGATGTTCGGAGGTAGCGCTTGATGCGGCCCGTGTGGTAGCCGTAGGGGTAGGCGAAGGTCACGACCGGGTGATCGACGATCTCTTCGAGTCTGACGCGCGAAGTGTCGATCTCGTGGGCGGACTCTGAGAAGGACATTTGGTCGAGCGCCAGGTGTCGGTGGCCGTGAGCCCCGATCTCGACGCCGGCCTCATCGAGCTCGCGAATCTGACCGGGCGAGAGCATGGGCCGGTTGCCCTCGCCCACCGGCGCGAGCCACCGGCTCCTGCCGCCCACGTGCGCGGTGACGATGTAGGCGGTGGACCGCAGGCCCAATCGCGTCAGGATCGGCAAGGCAATCGAGAGCATGTCTTCGAAGCCATCGTCGAAGGTGATCACGATCGGCCGCTCAGGCATGGCGTCGATCGGGCCCCCAAGCGCCGCCAGCAACTGAGCCACCGTCAGGCTCGTGTAACCTCCCGCCGCGATGTGCTCCATCTGCTCGGCAAACTGCCCGGGATCCATCGAAAAGTGCCGGTAGGGCTCAGTCGCCTCGGCCGAGAGGGAGTGATAGAGCAGGATCGGGATCACGGTCGGTTGGGTCATGTCAGCGGTTCCCCTCGGACGTATCGCTCTTGTGCTTGTGCCGCCGTCGCAGCTCCAACCTGCCCAGTCCATATGCGAACGGGCCCCAAGCCAGGCCGGCCAGCTCTCGGACCGTCAATTCGGGCGGATAGTCGGCCGACTTGTGGGCATTCTTCGGCGACTCCGGCGAGAGCAGGTAAGCGAGACCCGGCGGAATCCGCCGAGCGACCTCAAGGAGCGTCGAGGGACGGTCGTAGACCGTCTTCGCAAGATAGGCGCCCAAGCCCACCCCATAGCCCAGAATCACCCGGCGCAGCCTCTCATAGCTCCGGTGGTGGTGGTGCCTGACCATCATGCTGGGCTCGTAGACGAGGCGCCTCCCGGATAAGAGCGCCCCCGTGAAGGCCGCCAGGTCCTCGCCCCCGCGCGCCGCCATCCCGAGGCCAAGGGCCGGATCAAAGCCGTGGATCTCGATGATCGTTTCGCGCCGGAAGGCCATGTTGGCACCGGATCCGTAGGTCCCCGCGGCGTACGGGAAGAGCGGTACCTCGGCACGCGGATCTAGCGGGTCGAAGACTCGCCGCACGAAGCCCTTGGAGAAGCCGCCGTATTCCTCGATCCACATCTGCGCTTGCGTTTCCAGCTCCGTGGCGATGATCGGGCCGGTGACGCAGCCCGCCTCGGGCTCCTCCAGGAAGGCAGCCACAAGGCCGGCCGCCCAGCCGGGGTCGACCAAGACGTCGTCGTCCACAAAGGCCACGATCTCCGCGGTGGCGTGCTCAATCCCACGATTGCGAGCCAGGGAGCTGCCGGCGCGCTCCTCCCAGACGTACTCGACACGCGACGCCCAGTCGGCCCGGCCGGCGACGAGATCGGCGGTTTCGGGGCCCGAGGGATCGTTGTCCACGACGATTACCCGCACGTGCCGGTAGCCGGTGGCCAGAATCGAGTCCACGCATTCGGCCAGCCGATCGGCGCGGTTCCGAGTCGGGACAATCACATCAAGCGCTGGGCCCGAGTCGTTGAGGCGTTCCCTCACCCGCTCACATCTGGGCGCACCGGAGGGTGCCACGGCGCCGCCGGCTAGATTGGCCGCCACGGCCTGTTCGTCACGCCAGCGATGAGCCTGTACCGCCTCGGCGGTTTCCGGTGCCACAAGGGCTTCGAGCTGCCGTGGCGTGAAACCTCTTGGCGACAGAGAAGCCACGACCAGACCCACGGGGCAGCCGTGGAGTCGGGCGAGGATCTGGATGCCCCCGACCGGGCAAGGTCCCTGCGTCGACCCGGCAACCTGCGGCCAACCTGCGTCGAGGTCGACCTCAAGGCTGCGCACCGGCGGGGTGGCAGCGGCTCTGCCGACAGGTGCGGTCACGGCGCTTTCCTCGTAGCCGCGCCCGTCGGCTTTCCTTCCGTCATCGATCCGCGCCGGGCAATTGCGCTGGCATACCCAAACATCGTGATGCACAAACCCGCGACGATGGCTGCTGCCCGCTGCCCTCCTCCGCGATCGCCGTGCAGTAGCTGGCCTATGCCCCGAAGGACCCCAGCCGGAAGCACCCTAATCGTGTAGGAACGTTCCGAAGAGAGCGACGCAGTCGAGCCTTCCAGCCGCGACAGGATCGCCTTGGACCGTCCCTCCTGGAAGCAGCGGGACCGAAAATAGGCCCAGCGCGCCCGGCTCGCCATGATGTGATGTCGCACCGTCGATGTTGGGGCGTACGTTACCCGTGAGCCGGGGTGCAGACGGCGCAACCTGATCGCAATATCGGTCTCTTCGCATCCCGCTGGGAGCGTTCCGACGCGCCCGACCTCGGTCCGAAAACCGCCGGCATCCACGGCCGCCTGCCGCCGCAGCGACATGCTGCAGCCGATCGGGTTTCGGATCGGAGCCTCCGTCTCAGGCAAACCACGGTAGGAGCAGCCCACGACCCAGTCGAACTCGTCTGGCATCCAGCGCGGCCGCGCCGTCTCCCAGTTCGGCAGCACCTTTCCGCCGGTGGCGACCACGCGCTCATCCTCGTATGGAGCAAGGAGCGCCGCGAGCCATCCAGGGTCGGCCTCGGCGTCATCGTCCAGGAAGGCCGCGATTTCACCCGTGGCCGTGTCCAGGCCGGTGTTTCGGCCACCCGAGAGGCCCCTTACGCCCGCGTTCTCCACGACCCGTACGCCAGACAGTTCTACCTGGGCGCGCGCGAATAGCTCCGGGTTGTGGTCCACGACCAGGATCACTTCCTTCGGCGCCGGCACCTGCTCGGCGGTCGAACGCAGAGCTGCGGTCAGCTGATCCCATCGGTCGAGCGTATACGCGCACACGATCACCGAGACCTCTCGGGTCATTGCGAGGCCCTCACGCCAGCCGTTCTCCCCTACGGAGCCGCTGCACTCCATGACGATCGCAGAACCCTTCCCCGAGCGGCGAACTGCCAACCCGGGCATGGGGTGAAGGTGCCAAATGGTACGCTAGCCGACCGGATGTCGGATACGCCTGATCGTTCGTACCTATCCTATCGGACTGTGGGAGTGTGTCTACGTCGGCCGAGCCTGAATTCGAGCGCCCCCGCGGCTGCTATAACTGTCGCTGTTCCGAGCGGGAGTAGCTCACCTGACGGAATGTCCGCTTCCAAGCCTGGCGATGGACCGCAGGGTTGGCCTTCGGGAATGCTGGAGGAACGCCCTGCCCCCTCACCTCCCTTGGCACGCTTGGTCGCCGCGG
>DASVKT010000331.1:0-2721 GCA_036385235.1 Candidatus Limnocylindrales bacterium
GGCAACGACGCGGGCGACCTCGTCTCCATCGACCTGAACGCGTCCGGCGGGACCATAGTCGCCAGGGCGACCATCCCCGCCGCGGCCGATTTCGCGCCCCTCGGCGGAGGGCCGGCGACCATCTCGTACACGCCGTCGGCCTCGACGAGCCCGTCCGCGCCTGCCACTCCGAGCGCCTCGGACGGCGCCTCTTCGTCCGCAGCGCCTTCCGCAACGCCTACACCGGCCACCGCGGCCCAGCAGCTGGCCACCGCCCTGGGCGTAGATGTGGCCACTGTCCAGTCCGCCATGGATTCTCTGACGCCGGCAGGGACGCCCGGGATCCTGAATCTTGGGACGCTGAGCGCCAGCCAGATCTCCGCGGTCCAGACCCTCGTCGGCCAGGGATCCCTGCCCGGCATCGCGATCGAAGCCTCGTCTCCCCAGGTCCTGGTGGCCTACCAGCAGGGCATAGGCACCATGGACGCCCGCAGCCTCCTCCTCAGCGCGACGATCGCAACGGACTCTCCCGCCACCTCGATCGCCGTCAACGTGTCGGACCTCAGCGGCACGAACCCCCGCAGCGACCAATCCTCCTACGTTGCCGCCGGCGACTCACTGGTCCTCATCCACATCGACGGTTCCAGCACGCCGTGGAGTGTTACCAAGGACTCCAACCAGACCCTCAAGAAGATGCCCGGCCCGGTGATGCAGGTTGTCTTCGACCGCGCGACTCGGGTCGCGCAGGCTCTCGGGCGAACGCCGGACGGCACGGGCTGGACCGTCTACGCCATCGAGAGCAACGGCAACGCCGTCTTCTCGGACGCCGTTCTGCCGTTCAAGCCGGTGGCAATCGGCCTGGACTCCTCGCCGATGACGCCGGACTCGGATCGTGAGCAGTTGCTGGCGATCTCGTCGGACGGTTCCATGGCTACGGTGGACGTTGGCGAGTTCGCGTTCTCGTGGCGGATCATGGGTGTCCTTTTCGGCGCCCTCATGGCCGCCTGCCTCTACCTCCTGGTCCGGCTGCTGTTCAAGCGCCGGTCCATCGCTCTGCTCGTCGCCCTCTTCTCGCTCACGGACGGCATGTTGTTTGTCCAGTCCCGAATTGCGATGAACGACACGTACGTCGGCGGCTTCCTGTTACTGGCCTACCTGATCTTCGCCGTCATGTGGCTCCAGGTGTTCAAGAACAGGTTCGTGTTCTGGCTGGGCATGCCGCTCCTGGGGTTGACGCTGGGACTCGCGCTGGCCTCCAAGTGGGTGGCGATGTACGCCATCGCCAGCATCGGCATCCTGATTCTGATCAGATCGGCGCTGGGCAGGCTCATCACGATCGTAGGGATGGCTGCCGGCACCGGCGTGCTGGGCTGGCAGGCGATTGCGGAGATGACCACGGCGCCCAACACGGGCAGCCCTGCGGCCGTGATCCTGTTGATCGGCCTGGCTTTCGCGGTTGTTGTCTTCGGGCTGGCCTGGGCCTTCTCGATGCGGACAACGCCGGACAAGGTCTTCATCAGTGCTGCCACGGCACTTACCGCGGCGGGTTTACTTGCGGCCGCGCTGGCGATGTCGCCGGGCACGGTGCAGAACGGCGCCCCCAACTACACGTTCTTCCTGATCATGCTTGCGATTACCTCGATCGCGGCGGCGGCAAACGCCTTCCACCCCATCGCCTGGAGTCGCGAAGAGTTCCGCTTCGCGGTCGTTCTCGGCGTCATCGTGCCTGTGGTCGTGGGCATCCTGGCCAGCCTGGACTGGGCCTGGAAGGAAATCGGGCTGATCCAGTCCGGAGCCGGGGGCCTGTCCACAATCACGAGCGATAACCCCACGCTTCTCAAGGTGGGCCTGGGCGGCATCATCGCCGGTGTGGCCATCGCCGCGGCCTTCCGGGTCGGCGGCCATCTCGGCTTTGGGCCGATGGCTCCGCCGCCGCAGCCGGATGACCCCGCCGCGCTTGCGGGCCCGCCCGCTCCTGCGCCCACGGGCTGGCTGCGCCTGGGCTCCGGCCACGGCCTGCCGGCGGCCTGGATGGTCCTCTGCCTCCTCGTGCTGCCCGTCGTCGTCTACGTCGCGTTGTATCTGCCCTGGGCCATGCCCTGGCAGCCCCAGACCGCGGCCACGGGCCCGCTGCCGGCGATTGCCTGCTGGCACACGGATACGGCGACCGGCATCTGCGACAGTGCCTTCCCCGCCGGTCACACCGGCCAGAACCTGTATGAACTGACCTTCGGACCGTACGGCATGTATGCCTACCACAACGGACTTCTCGCCGGCCACGCCGCCGCCTCGCCGTGGTGGTCCTGGCCCATGGACCTGAAGCCGGTCTGGTTCGAGAACGCCAATTACGCCGGCAACGTAGCCACGATGATCTACGACGGCGGCAATCCGGCCCTATGGTGGCTCGCCATCTTCGGTATGGCCTTTGTTTGCTGGCAGGCGTTCAAGCGCCGCAGCCTGGGCCTCACGCTGATAGCCGTGGCCTTCTTCTGGCAATGGCTGTCGTGGTCCCGCATCGACAGGGCCGCATTCCAGTATCACTTCTATACGGCCTTGCCCTTCTTCTTGACATCGCTGGCTTACTTCCTGGCCGAGCTGTGGCATGGGCCGTCGCGCCGGACGTGGTTGTTGGCCAGATTTGCCGCCGCTGCCGCGCTGATCTTCCCGGCCGCAGTCTGGCTGCTCAAGTACCCGCTCTGCGGTTTGGTCCGGGTAAACACCTCGGAGTACTTCGGCAACACC
>DASVKT010000332.1:0-9019 GCA_036385235.1 Candidatus Limnocylindrales bacterium
GCCGGAAGCCCTGCTCGTCTGCGCGGCCGAACATTCGCAGGAAGTGAAGAAGATCGCCGAAGAGATCTCAACTGCAAGACGAGAAGCAACGGCGATAGGGGAGAAGAATTCATGAGTGGCACGACATTGGTCCAGCGTGGCGCGGGATCTGGGTTGACTTCCGCTGTCCAGGTGGAGAAGTTGGCCCCATTCGTGCCGACGAAGATCGTCTTCGGTACGGATGGCTGGCGGGCGAAGATCGCCGACGAGTACAGCTTCGTCAACGTCCGCCGATGTGCCCAGGCAGTGGCCGAGTGGGTCATTGCCCAGGGCGAGCAGAGCAAAGGCATCGTCTTCGCCTACGACCGGCGCTTCGCCAGCGAACACTTCGTGGCCGCTGCAGCGGAGGTGGTCCTGGGCCACGGCATTCCGATCGTCTTTGCCGAGAGCGCTCTGCCGACGCAGATGTCGTCATTCGAAGTCGTTCAGCGCAAGGCAGCCGCCGGGATCGTGATCACGGCCAGCCACAATCCGTGGACAGATAACGGCTTCAAGATCAAGTCACCGACGGGCGCCGCAGCCGGGCCAGAGATGCTCGTTGAGATTGAGCGGCTGATCGCCGATGGCGCCGGCAACGCCATCGTCAGTCGTCCCTTCGCCGACGCGGAGGCCGCCGGCCTGGTCGAGCGCTACGACTCCTTCAACGCATACCGCGACTTCATCGGGACCAACCTGGACCTGGACCGCCTTCGCGCCGCGGACGTGGAGGTCCTGGTGGATCCGCTCTACGGCTCAGGCGCCACGTGGATCCCACGGCTGCTGGCCGGCGGCAAGATCCGCGTCACGGAGATGCATTCCGAGCGCAACCCGTACTTCGGTGGCGTGAACCCGGAACCAATCCCGCCGAACGTGAACGAGGCGCTTGCGAAGCTCGCCGGCGGCGGATACGACGTGGGGCTACTGCTTGACGGAGACGCGGATCGATCTGGTTTGGCCGACGAGCGTGGCGTCTTTATCTCCACGCTCCAGATCTACGCCCTGCTCATGTACTACCTGGCGGAGTATCGAGGCCTGCGGGCCCCCGTCGTCAAGACGGTCAACGAGACGGCGATGGCGGAGCGGCTCGGCGAGCGCTACGGCATCGAAGTCCACGAAGTCCCGGTCGGCTTCAAGTACATCGGGCCCAAGATGATCGAAACCGGCGCGATGATGGGCGGCGAGGAGTCCGGTGGTTTCGGCTTCGGGATGCACCTGCCCGAGCGTGACGGCATCTTCACAGACCTGATGTTGCTGGATCTATTCCTGCGTGAGAAGGACGCCGGACGCTGGCCTGTGTCCAAGGCGATTGCCCATCTCCACGAGATCGCGGGGCCCTCGAGCTATCGCCGCGTCGACGTCCATTTCGATCGGGCGATCTATCCGGCGCTCAAGGATCGGCTGCTGGTGGAGCTGCCGCAACGCGCTCCGACTCAGCTTGCCGGCCGGCCGATCGTTCGGACTCAGACGCTCTCGACCAACGACGGGTTCAAGTTCTTTGCCGACGACGGCTCCTGGCTGCTGGTCCGATTCAGCGGTACGGAGCCTCTTGTGCGGGTCTACACAGAGGCCGTTTCTACCGCCGCGGTGGACGCCAACCTCATCGCCGGAGAGGCCATCGTTCGGGCCGGATAGGTTCGTTGGAACTCCGCGGGCTACGTTGTTTGGCGACCGCGAAAAGAACTCACGATTCCTCCACAAGTACCAGCGCAACGACCCTTCACTTGTCGCCTCGCAGCTGTACAGTGAACGCCTAGCTGCCCACCGTCGCGACCCCGCGGCAGGGCAGTGACCTCTTCGGGGCAATGCAGGGCGACGGAGGGTAACAGGCGATGCACAGCAGTCTCATTGGGAAGGTCGAGAAGGCCAACCGCTACGCCCGCGAGCTGGATCGGATCTCATTCGAACAGCTCGCGGTCACGTTTAAGGGCGATAACGACACCCACACAGTTCGGCTCGAAGGCGAAACCTGGCACTGCACTTGCCACTTCTACGTGAGTTGGGGATCTTGCGTTCACGTCCTCGCCCTGCAAAAGATCCTGGGCGTGATGCTCCCCGATGCGGCTCAGGTGTCAATCCTGTCCGCCCAGCCGGCCGTCCCTGCCTGACGTCGGCGAACGCTCCTGAGCCGGTACGGCTCGGTGTTGAAATCCTCGCGTGGCGTTTGAGTGCGATACTGGCGGTAACGAACCGCACCACCGAGGAATGACCGTGACTAACCGACGCTTTCGCGTGGTCGCTATGGGCGCAGCCGCGGCGCTGCTGATTTCCGTTGCCGCTTGCGCTACTGCCCAGCCAACGCCCACCTTTGTGCATGTGACTGTATCTCCATCGCGGGCCGCTTCGGCGACTGCGACAGACAGGCTCGCCGGCACGGGCACTCCGTTCGTGGCGCCGACGCACACGCCGGCTTCGTCGCCGACGGCCGTCGTTTCTGTTGCGCCGACGCCCACGCCCACGCCGACTCTCACGCCCAGCCCAACGCCATCGGGGTCGGCAGGTGGCTGCTCCGGATCCGACAAGAACAAGGCCTGGTGGACCGCTGAGTCCCCGCACTTCACGTGGGCGGTGTATTGCGGTGTCGTGCCGGGCGGCTGGTACATGACCGCGGGCAATGACAACTATATGAGCGGTGGCAAGCTCGACGCCAGCTATAAGGGCCCGGCCGGCGGGCTCTTCACGATCAACGAAGGCGCCTTCTGCACGACCAGCGTCGCTGCTTGCTCGCCCCATACCGGCGCGTCCCTGGGGGCGGCCAGCTTCGGAGACCTGAGCGGGCAGCTGTATGCGCTCTCGGGCGGAGGCTTCGCGATCTACGTCGGCCCGGGCACGGTCCACGGCTACACGGCTGTCGGGGAGAGCATGAGCCAGGCCACGTTCGTTGCTCTCGCCGCGGCGCTAATGAAGGTGCCCAAGGCCTGATGCGGCGGAGCGCACCTTGCCAAGGCAACCGCACGGACCAGCCAAGGAGCCGTGGATGCCCGTGAAGCGCGGTGGACTGCGCCTGACCGCTATGGTCGCGGCCGCGACGATCATCGCCCTTGCGGCTACCGGCTGCGCCAAGGCGGCGCCGACGACCAGGTACGTGATCATCACGCCGTCACCGATACCGGCGACCTCAACGCCGTTGACCGTTGCCAGCGACACCCCGGACGGGAGCTCCTCCGCAACGGCTACCGCAACGGCTACCGCAACGGCTACACCGGTTCCAACTGCGCTCCCATCGGCGACGGCCGTTCCTTCCACCACTTGCACCGGATCAGCATCAAACCAGGCGTTCTGGGCTGAGGCGGCCAACGCAACGAAGTGGGATGTCTACTGCGCGGTCCTTCCGGCCGGCTGGTACGCCAGCGATGGGTTGTACGAGGGCGCCAACGGCGGAACGATCCACATGGTCTTCAAGGTATCTGGCGGTGCCTCGGTCGAGATCGACGAAGGATCGTTTTGCACCACAGGTGCCGCCACTTGTTCGCCCCACGACGCGTCCCTTGGCAAGAGCGCCTTCGGCGATTTGCTCGGCGACCTGGACACTATCTCGGGTGGCGGCTTCGTGATATACGTCAATCCGGGAACGGCCAAGGCACATAGCATCACGGGTTCTGGAATGAGCCAGGAGACGTTCGTGGTGTATGCCGCTGCTCTTGCGAAGGTCGCCAGGTTTTAGTAGCCTCCCCGGACGGTGCCGATTCGGCGCCAATTGAGCAAGGAATCGAGGGGCACCAAAGGAAGTCACCGACGGTTCGCGGTCCTGCTCTGAGAAGCGCCATGGCGCTTGGGCTGATTCTGGCAATCGTGGGCTGTGCCAAGTCCGCTCCGACGAAGAAGCTGGTCGTCTCGAGCCCCTCGCCTGTGTCCACGCCCACGGTCGAGATGACGGATGAGGCGACTCCCACGCCGACGCTCTCGCCTTCGTCCTCCGCAACTGCTGCTGCCTCCGCAACCGCTGCTGCGGCGGCGACACCCGCCGGTTCCTCTCTGGCTTACACCGGCACGGCCGAGCATCTGGCCTTCTTCGCGGAGGCCTCAAGGCCCTCGCGTTCGATGTCTACTGCGCGGAACTCCCGTCGAGCTGGTGGCTCTCTGCCATTGAGTGCAGGCAGCCGGACGGCGGCTACCTGACCATCTCGTAAAGGAACTTGAGCGGCGGCGTTATCACCGTCGGCGAGGGCAATTTCTGCGCCGGAGTGGCGACGTGCTGGGCCTCGGCCTCGGATCTGGGGACGGCCTCGTTCGGCGACAAGGCCGTCCAGCTCAAGCAACTTGCCGGCGGCCAGTACGCGGTGTTCGTGGGTGCCGGCACATCGTCCGGATATCGGATCACCGGCAAGTGCATGTCCCAGGCAGATTTCGCGGCCATGGCCGCGGCGATGGTGAAGGTGCCCAAGTCCTAGCCGGGTTCCGGCCAAACCGTGGCTCGAGCGGTCCTCGGGCCACGTTCCAACTACCCGTCAGCCGCCGTCGTGAGTCTCTCGCGGCAGCAGCCTTCTTTGTTGGGCTAGTTGCCCGGAGTGGCGTCCTTGGCTGCCGCCACCCGCGATGTCCGTCGTCGCTCCAGGTTAGGCTGGCCCTCCGGTGCCGCCGTCGGTTCCACTTCCTCGTCCTGGCCCGCCTGAGGCAGCCGAGGAACGCGGACGGGGCGGCCCGCGCGCTCTTCCACCATTCGAGCTGCGCGCAGGGCCACGGAACTTGAGTCCGTGTGGTGGCCCAAATAGTAGAAAAAGAACGAGGCGACGACCGCTGCGATCGGGATGGCGAAGATGGCGCCCGGGATGCCGGCCAGCTTGCTGCCGACGATGACTGACCCCAGGACGACAACCGGATGTAGCCCAACTGCTCCGGCCATCAACTTCGGCGAGATGAAATTCATGATGATGAACCAGGCCGCGACCATCACCGCCAGCATGGGGATGGCTGCTTCCGGCTTGAAGAAGATCGCCACCAGCACCGGCGGCGCCCAGGAGATAAATGGCCCGAAGAATGGGATGGCCTGGAGAATGCCCGATGAGGCGGCCGTGACCGGCATGTACGGCACGCCGAGGACCAGGCTGGCGATCATCGAGACCGCCCCGTATAGGACGCCCATGACTGCCTGGCCGCGCAGGAAGCCGCCGAACGAACGCGAGATGCTCTGCTCGAGCAGCTCGGCTTCATCGGTGTAGTTGGGCGGCACAAGGCGGAACAGGAAGCGGACGATCCTGTGCTGGTCCACCGCCATGTACAGCGACAGGAAGAAGACGAAGAGCAGGTTGCCGAAGATGCCGAGGCTGGCGAAGGCGATCTCGCCGATCGGCTTGGCCAGTTCGCCGGCTCCGTTCTTGACGTTGGCCAGCAGCTGCTTGACCTGCTCGTACAGATTGATCTGCCCGGCGCCGAGCGAGTTCAGCCTGTCCTGGTACGGTGCCAGGAAGTCCCGCAGATGCTGGTCGTTCGGCACCTGGCCCACGAGGCCGTTGATCGACGAGTAGAGCTGCTGGGCCACCAGGATAATGGCCGCCGCCAGAACTACGATGAGCAGGGTGTAGGAGAGGATCACCGCGGCCGCTCGAGGCAGGCGAGGAACGAGCCTGATTATGCCGTTCGCGACCGGGCTCAGGATGAAGGCCAGCAGCCAGGCCAGGAAGAAGACCATGATCACGTCGCCGAAGAAGGCGACCCACTTGCCGACGTAGTCCACCACGACGAACCCGAATGTCAGGGTCGCCAGGATCAATAGGGCCGAGAGCCAGCGATGGTCGCGCGGGCTCAGCTGAAATGGTGCTGCCGCCGGTTGCTCACTCATCGTGGCTTGATCCCTCGCTGCTATCGGAGCCCCATCTTCAGGCGGACTTCGTCCATGGTGGCCTGCGCGATCGGCCGGATCCGCTCCGCGCCTTCCTCCAGGATGCGGTTCAGACGGGTGGTATCCGCCATCAACTCCTTGTAGGTTTCGCGAGCTGGGGCGTAATGGGCGATGATCCGCTCGGCCAGCAGCTTCTTCGTGTCCACGCAGCCGGTGCGGGCGGTTCGCTCGCCGTCCCAGATCTCCTCGTAGTCCTCGCCGAAATGGCGATGCATCTGGCAGACGTTGCAGACCTGGGGCCGGCCCGGATCGGATCTCAGGCCGCGCTGGGTGTCCGTGACCATGGACATGACCTGCTTCTTGATCACGTCCGGCTCGCCCAGGATCTCGATGGTGTTCCCGACCGACTTGCTCATCTTCTTGACGCCGTCGGTACCCAGGACGACCGGCGCTTCGGTGTAGACGGCCTTCGGCTCCGGGAACGTCTCGCCGTATCGGGCGTTGAAGGCGCGGACGATCTCGCGGCTCAGCTCCAGATGGGCGGCCTGGTCCTTGCCGACCGGCACCAGCGTCGCCTTGTACAGGACGATATCCGCGGCCTGCAGGACGGGGTAGGTGAGGAGGCCGTGGTTGATGTCGTCGGGCTGGTTGGCGCGCTTCTCTTTGTACGTGGGCGTGCGCAGCAGCCAGCCCACGGGCGTGACGGTGTTGAAGAGCCAGTTGAGCTCGGTGACTTCCGGCCGGTGCGACTGGACGAACAGCGTGCACTTGTCCGTGTCCAGGCCGAGCGCGATCAGCGAAGCGGCCATCTCCAGCGTGCGGCGGCGGAGGATCTCCGGGTCGTGGCTGCTCGTGAGAGCGTGGTAATCCACGATGCAGTAGATGGTCTCGAAGCCTTCCGCGGCGCCGCGATTCTGAAGCGCGACGTAGTTGCGAATGGCGCCCAGGTCGTTGCCCAGGTGGGTGATGCCGCTGGGCTGGATGCCGCTGAATGCGCGAAGTCTGACTGGCAGGGTCGAAGGCTTGGCGGGCGTGGCTGCTGGCTCGGTCGTCATGCTGCCGAGTTTAGCGGACGGACGCGCGCTGACGACGCCGAAAGGGCGGGCGACAAGAGGCAGGCCGCGGTCAGCCGAGGCAGCGCACCAGCGACGCCGCCTTGTGCTGGGTCTCGAGGTACTCGTCCGCCGGGTCCGAGTCCCAGACGATGCCACCGCCGACGCCGAAGCGGAGTTCGTGAGCATCTGCCCAGGCGGTGCGGATGACGATGCTCAGGTCCATCTGCGTGAGATCGTGGCTGAGCCAGCCCAGCGCGCCGGTGTAGGGACCGCGAGGAGCCGGCTCCAGGTCACGGATCAGGTCCACGGCGGCGATCTTGGGGCAGCCGGTCACCGAGCCGCCGGGGAAGGTGGCCTGGAGGATGTCCCGGAGCGTGGCGGTCGGCCGGAGGCGGCCCTCGACGGTGGCGACCAGGTGCATGACCCGCGAATACCGCTCCAGGTCCGGAAAGGCCGTGACGCGGACCGATGGAACGGCGCATATGCGGGTGAGGTCGTTGCGGAGCAGGTCCACGATCATGGCCAGCTCGCTGCGGTTTTTGGCGCTGGCGAAGAGTCGCGTGGCTGTTTCGGTGTCGCGGACGGGGTCCGCATCGCGCGGGGCAGTGCCTTTGATCGGCCGAGTTGTCACGACGCCGTCGCGGATGCGCAGGAACGACTCGGGGCTGGCGCCGATGATGGCGAAGTCGGGCTCGACGATGACGGCGGAGTGCGGGGCCGGGTCCGACTCGGCCAGGCGGTGGGCTAGCGTGAGGATGCTGCCCTCGTAGGCCCACGCCTCCTGGCGGGTGAGATCGACCTGGTAGACGTTGCCAAGTCCGATCTGTTCGCGGATGCGCTCGACTTTGGCCTGATAGCCGGCCGGCGTGTCGGTGTCGCGGAGTTTTCGGGCCTCGAAACGGCCGGGCTTGAGCAGGTTCGGCCCGGCTTCGAGCCGGCGCGGCGCCCGACGGGTCCCTTCGTACAGCAGGCCGTTCAGTCGATCCCAGATTCGGATGCGGGCATACAAGGCGAGTCGGCAGTCAGGTAGGTTGAGGGGTGCCCAGGCCGGCTGTTGTGGAGTGGTTCGGCCGCACCCGGCGTCGTGGCCGTAGCCGATGAAGCCGACAAGGTCCGGCAGGATCGGCGGCACCGAGCCGGAGCGCTCGAAGCGCATCGGTTCAACGGTCGGCGTGTCGAAGGCCGCCAGCGGGTCCTCGGCCAGGATGACGAAGCGGCCCTCGCCGTGGAGGAGGGCGAAAGGCCCGGTCTCCGGGAGCGGCGGCAGGCCGGTTGCGGGATACGCGGCGGGCTCGACCACCCAACTCTCAGAAATGTCCATGGACCGCGTTCCACAGCATCTTGCCGCCGTCCTCAGTGAGGAACGAGTCGGGGTGGAATTGCACGCCCGCTATCTGCAAGCGGCGGTGGCGGAAGGCCATGACCGTGCCGTCCTCGGTTGTGGCGCAGACCTCGAAGTCCGGCGGCACCTCGGTCACGCAGAGGGAGTGGTATCGGCCGACCCGTACCGGCGAGGCCAGGCCCTCGAAGAGGCCGCGCCCGTCGTGGGTTACCGCGCAAGACTTGCCGTGGACCGGCTCCGGCGCCGCGCCGACCTTGCCGTTGTGGGAGACGGCGAGGACCTGCAGCCCCAGGCAGATGCCGAGGATCGGGACCTCGGCGCCCAGCGTCCGGGCGATCTCAAGGCAAACGCCCGCATCTTCTGGCCGACCCGGCCCCGGCGATAGCACGATCATGCTCGGCTCGAACGCCCGGACTCCCGCCAGATCGATCTGGTCGCGCCGCCGCACCTCAACGCTCGCACCCGCCTCCACGAGGCCGTGCAACACGTTGTAAGTGAACGAGTCGAAGTTGTCGATCAGGAGGATGGGGCGCATCTGGGCAGGGTAGCGGAGACGGGCCGACACAGAGGCTCGGCCTGCCGCCACGTGGTCTCGCATCTTTTCGGCTGTACCGAAAAGGAATCGCCGAATCTGCGGTTTCGGGTCCGCCGTTGACCCGGTTGGCGGCTAGCCAGGGGCTATTTCGCCTCTCTGGGGGCGGAATCGGCCCCGAATCGAAGGGCGGGAGGCCCCGCGGCGCCATTGCGACTCGTGGATCACGTCAGAACCCGGGAACCTTTTCGGTGTGACCGAAATGTTGCGAGTTCTCTTCGTGCCCACTGGGCATT